>JAYUXS010000075.1:0-2135 GCA_043752845.1 Lysobacterales bacterium
AGCATTACGAAACCGGCGCGCCGATGCCGCAGGCCTTGATCGACAAGGTGCGCGCGGCGAGCAAGTTCAATCAGGGGTTCTCCACCACCGAGTATCTCGGCGCCGCCCTGATCGACCAGCAATGGCATCAACTCAAGCCGGAGCAGATCCCGGCCGATGTCGCCAAATTCGAACAAGAGACTCTGGCCAAATTCGGGCTCGACTTTGCGCCGGTGCCACCGCGCTATCGCAGCACCTACTTCACGCATGTGTTTTCTGGCGGTTATGCCGCCGGTTACTACGCGTACTTGTGGTCGGAAGTACTGGATGCCGACAGCGTCGAATGGTTCAAGGAACAGGGCGGGCTTACGCGCGTGAATGGCGATCATTTCCGCAAGACACTGCTCTCCAAGGGCGGCTCGGTCGATGCCATGCAGCTGTTCCGTGATTTTCGCGGTCGCGACCCGAAGATCGAGCCCTTGCTGGAGCGTCGCGGGTTGAATTGAGTTGTCGTCTCCCTTCTCCCAGCCGGAGAAGGGATCGGCGCAGACTGGTCAGCACCACGCCCTTCCGCTAGTTTGCGCGGGTACGCGCTCAGCGTCGTTCTTCGAGAAACACCATGTCTGACGCAGCCCCGCCTGCTCTTTCCGCTTTTGCCGAACTTGGACTGCCTGAATCGCTGCTTCGCGCATTGGCCGAAGTGGGCTACGAGTCGCCCTCGCCGATCCAGGCCGCGACCATTCCGCCCTTGTTGGCCGGGCGCGATCTGCTTGGCCAGGCGCAAACCGGCACCGGCAAGACTGCGGCATTTGCCTTGCCCATCTTGGCCAAGCTGCAGCCGCTCGGGCGTGCGCCGCAGGCGCTGGTGCTGGCCCCGACGCGCGAACTCGCCATTCAGGTGGCAGAAGCGTTCCAGAAATACGCACATCACATTCCCGGTTTTCATGTTGCGCCGATCTACGGCGGCAGCGGCTACGGTGCCCAGCTCTCGGCCTTGCGGCGCGGCGTGCATGTCATCGTCGGTACCCCCGGTCGCATCATCGACCACATGGAAAAAGGCACGCTCGACCTGTCGCAGCTGCGTCATCTGGTGCTCGATGAAGCCGACGAGATGCTGCGCATGGGCTTCATCGATGATGTCGAGAAGATCCTGCAGCAGACGCCGAAGTCCCGCCAGATCGCGCTTTTTTCGGCGACCATGCCGGAATCGATCCGCCGCATCGCGCGTACCCATCTGAAAGATCCGGCCGAGATCAAGATCGCCAGCGCGACCTCGACCACGACAAATACCCGCCAGCGCTATTGGCTGGTCAGCGGCCTGCACAAGCTTGACGCGCTGACACGAATTCTCGAAACCGAAACCTTCGACGCGATGATCATCTTCGCCCGCACCAAGGTTGCGACCGAGGAACTCGCCGAAAAACTCGAAGCAAGGGGCTTTTCTGCCGGCGCGATCAATGGCGATATCGCGCAGCCGCTGCGTGAAAAAGCGATCCACAAGCTGCGCAACGGCGAACTCGATATCCTCGTTGCGACCGACGTCGCCGCACGCGGCCTCGATGTCGATCGCATCAGCCACGTGTTCAATTACGACATTCCCTATGACACCGAAAGCTACGTGCACCGTATCGGCCGCACTGGTCGTGCTGGGCGTTCCGGTGAAGCGATCCTGTTCGTGACCCCACGTGAACGCGGCATGTTGAGTGCGATCGAGCGGGCGACGCGACAGCCGATCACGCAGATGAGTCTGCCTTCGGTGTCGGCGGTGAATGACCGTCGCGTCGAACGCTTCAAGGAAAAAATCATCGCCTCGCTGGCGGCGCCCGACCTGATGTCGTTCCAGAAGATCATCGAGTCGATCGAGACCGAGAAGAATGTTCCGGCGGTTGAAATTGCCGCCGCATTGGCGCGTCTTTATCAGGGCGGCAAACCGTTGCTGCTCGACGCTTATGATCCACCGCCAGCGCGTGAATTTGCCGAACGGCCGCGTCCGGATCGCCCGGGCCGCACGGAACGTCCAGAGCGTCCGCAGCGCGGTGATCGACCGGACCGCGGCGACCGGAAATCGACCGAGGTGCGTACGCCATTCGCAGATCGGCCACGTCGCGAAATTGCCGGCGAATCGGCACCTGCCGGCACGACGGACGAACGTCCGC
>JAYUXS010000076.1:0-2131 GCA_043752845.1 Lysobacterales bacterium
AGTGGATCCACTACGACCCGACGAAGCCGAAGACCTTCACGGTGCCGTTCTATCGCGAGGTCAAGGTCGCGCAATCCGTCACGCCACCTGCGGCCTATGTGGTGCCGCGGCAATGGACCGAAGTACTCGCACGTCTGCAAGCGCACGGTGTGCGGATCGAGCCGATCGCGAAGGATGCGAAGGTGTCGGCCGAAGTGTCGCTGCTCACGAATCCGATTTATGCGACGAACTCGTTCGAAGATCGTGTCGCGATCACCAGCTTTGCGCATCAGCGCGAACGCCGCGAAGTCGCAGTCACCGCACACAGTTGGCTGGTGCCGATGGATCAGCCACTGGCGAATGTCGCGCTGCACATCCTCGAACCGGATGCGCCGGATTCCGCCGTGCGCTGGGGCGATTTCAATATCATCTTCGAGCAACGCGAATACGCCGACGCCCGCGTCGCCGAGCAGTTGGCGCGTGACTTGATCGCCAATGACGCCAAGCTCAAGTCCGAATTCGAAACCAAGCTCGCCGCCGAGCCCGAGTTCGCCAAAGACCCGTACGCACGCTTGAACTGGTTCGTGCAGAAATCGAAGTGGCGCGAATGGGATCTGGGGCTGTATCCGGTGTGGCGGGTCGATGCGCAAACTGCTGCCAAGCTGCGAACGAAACCGTGATTCTTTTGTAGGAGCGCCATTCATGGCGCGATCCAATCTCGCGGGAGTTCCGATCGCGCCATAAATGGCGCTCCTACAGAGAGCGCTTCGTGCCGCTACGCATCCAACGCCTGCCAACGCGCATAGGCGGCATCGAGCACCTGCTGCTTGTTGGCGCGTTCGAGATTGGCGGCGGTGATGGCTTCGGTGCCCTTCTGATAGAACGCCGGTTCCAGCATCGCGGCATCGAGTGCGGCGAGTTCGGTTTCGAGCGCTTCGATGCGTTTGGGAAGCTCGGCGAGTTCGCGCTGGTCCTTGAAGGCGAGTTTTTTCTTCGGCGCTGTTGCATTCGCTGCAGGGTTGGCCGTTTGTGGACTGATCGTTTGAACCGCGGCTTCTGATTTTCGGGCATCAATCGTGGCGCGCTGGCGCACCCAGTCGCTGTAGCCGCCGACGTATTCCTGGACGCGACCATCGCCTTCGAACACCAGGGTGCTGGTGACGACGGCGTCGAGGAAGTCGCGGTCATGCGACACGATCAGCAGCGTGCCGGGCCAGCTTGCGAGCAGCTCTTCGAGCAGTTCCAGCGTCTCGATGTCGAGGTCATTGGTCGGTTCGTCCATCACGATCAGGTTCGCCGGTCGCGCGAAGAGCTTGGCCAGCAGCAGGCGATTGCGTTCGCCGCCAGAAAGCTTGGTGATCGGTGCGCGCGCGCGTTCCGGCGTGAACAGGAAGTCCTGCATGTAACCGATGATGTGCTTGCGCTGGCCGTTTACTTCGACGCTGTCCGAGCCGCCGGCAACATTGTCGAGCGCGTTCTGGCTCTCATTGAGCGCGATGCGATGCTGATCGAAATAGGCGACTTCGAGATTGGTGCCGAGCACGATCTCGCCGGAGGTCGGCGTGAGATCGCCGAGCAGCAGGCGGATCAGCGTGGTCTTGCCAACGCCGTTCGGACCGATGATGCCGATGCGGTCGCCACGCTGGATGGTCGTGGTCAAGCCATCGACCAGGACACGATCTCCGAACGCGAATCGCAGGTCGCGCGCATCGGCGACGCGCTTGCCGGACGGCGCTGCCTGGCTGACGCCGAGGTTGACCTTGCCTTGCTGCTCGCGTCGTTGCGTGCGTTCGCGCCGCATCGCTTCGAGTGCGCGCACGCGGCCTTCACTGCGCGTGCGTCGCGCTCTGATGCCTTGGCGGATCCACACCTCTTCTTCCGCCAACTTGCGGTCGAAGTGGGCATTGATCTGGGATTCGGCATGCGCGCGCTCTTCGCGTCGGCGCAGGTAATTGTCGTAGTCGCCAGGCCAGCTGGTCAGGCTGCCGCGATCGATCTCGACGATGCGTGTGGCCAGCGCGCGCAGAAAGCGTCGGTCATGGGTGACGAAGATCACGCTGCCGGAAAAATTCAGCAGCAGTTCCTCTAGCGCATCGATCGCTTCGAGATCGAGATGGTTGGTCGGCTCGTCGAGCAGCAGAATGTCCGGCTG
>JAYUXS010000077.1:0-2130 GCA_043752845.1 Lysobacterales bacterium
CCGGACTGCGCGCGACCATGGGTCTCGCCGCGAAGGGGTTGTCCACGGCCTGCATCACCAAGGTGTTCCCGACACGTTCGCACACGGTCGCGGCGCAAGGCGGCATGTCCGCGGCGCTCGCGAACATGGGTGCGGACGACTGGCGCTGGCATTTTTTCGATACGGTCAAGGGCTCGGACTGGCTCGGCGACCAGGACGCGATCGAGTACATGTGCCGCGAAGCGATTCCCGCGGTGATCGAACTTGAACACTACGGCGTACCGTTCTCGCGCACCGAAGACGGCCGCATCTACCAGCGCCCGTTCGGCGGCATGACCACGAAGTTCGGCGAAGGCCCGCCGGCGCAACGCACTTGCGCCGCCGCCGACCGCACCGGCCACGCCATCCTGCACACGCTGTACCAGCAGTCGCTGAAGCATGACGCGCGTTTCTATATCGAATACTTCGCGCTCGACCTGATCATGGACGAGGGCGTTTGTCGTGGCGTCATCGCCTGGGATCTGGCCGAGGGCACCCTGCACGTGTTCCGCGCGCACGCGGTCGTGCTCGCGACCGGCGGCTACGGTCGCGCTTATTTTTCGGCGACGTCGGCGCATACCTGTACCGGCGACGGTGGCGGCATGGTGCTGCGCGCCGGTCTGCCGTTGCAGGACATGGAATTCGTGCAGTTCCACCCGACCGGCATCTATGGCGCTGGTTGCCTGATCACCGAGGGCGTGCGCGGCGAGGGTGGTTATCTGACCAACTCGAAGGGCGAGCGCTTCATGGAACGCTATGCACCGAGCGTGAAGGATCTGGCGCCGCGCGACATGGTCAGTCGCTGCATGACGCTTGAAATTCGCGAAGGTCGTGGCGTCGGCACCGATGCCGACCACATTCATCTGCATCTGGAACATCTTGGCGGCGCGACCATCCACGAGAAGCTGCCGGGCATCGCCGAATCGGCGCGTATCTTCGCCGGCGTCGACGTGACCAGGGAACCGATCCCGGTATTGCCGACCGTGCACTACAACATGGGCGGCATTCCGACGAATTACCATGGCGAAGTCGTGATCAAGCGCGGCGACAACCCGGATGCGGTCGTGCCCGGTCTGTTCTCGATCGGCGAAGCGGCCTGCGTTTCGGTACACGGCGCGAACCGGCTCGGTTCGAACTCGCTGCTCGATCTCGTCGTGTTCGGTCGTGCCGTGGCCAATCGCTGCGGCGATGTCGTCACCGCGGGTGCCAAGCACAAGGAATTGCCGAAAGACGCGCTTGATCCGGCGCTGTCGAACTTCGATCGCCTGCGTCATGCCGATGGCGGCAACACGACCGCCGATATCCGCCTGAACATGCAGCGCACCATGCAGCGCGACGCCGCCGTGTTCCGCACCGGCGAAACCTTGCGCCAGGGTTGCGCCAAGATGAGCGAGGTGCATGCCTCGTTCAATGACGTGAAGGTCAGTGATCGTTCGCTGATTTGGAATACCGATCTGGTGGAAACCCTGGAACTGCAGAACCTGCTCGGGCAGGCGGTGGCGACGATCTACTCGGCCGAACATCGCACCGAGAGCCGCGGCGCGCATGCACGCGAAGACTTCGCAACGCGCGACGATGTCAACTGGATGAAACACACGCTGGTGAACGTCAGCACCGAGGGCGTCTGCAGTTTCGACTACCGCCCGGTGCACATGAACACACTCGGCGGCGTCGATCCGATTCCGCCGAAAGAACGCAAGTACTGAGGTCGCGATGGCACGCCCGGGCGGATTGATCGCATGGCAATGGGCCACCTACGAACGCAATCACCGCGATCGTCTGAGCCTGCTGCTGCATTTCGTGGCGGTGCCGGCGTTTGTCGCCGGCGTGCTGTCGTCGCTGCGCCTGCTGTTCATGGGCTTGTATCCGCAGGCCGCAGTGATGCTGGTGGTCGCGGCGCTCGCCTATCTCGTGCAGGGCATTGCGAACAAGCGCGAGGCCGAGCCGTCGGTTCCGTTCGACGGTGCCTGGGATGCGATCAGCCGCATCTTCACCGAGCAATTCATCACCTTTCCACGTTTCGTTTTCACCGGCGGCTTCACGCGCAACTTCGCGTCGCGCCCGACCGATCAAATCTGAGGTTCACGATGGCCGAATTCTCGCTCCCCAAGA
>JAYUXS010000078.1:0-2129 GCA_043752845.1 Lysobacterales bacterium
CGGCTGTAGACGGCGAAGATGTCGCTGAGCGGGCCGAGTTTGTAGCGGTAACGCAGCTGGAAGCCGAGGTTGCGTACGCTGAAGTCGTTCAATGGCGTCGCGGTGGCGATCAGTTCACCGTTGTCGTTCGGCGTGCGCATGGTGATCGCGTCGGCATCGATCGCGATCGCCTGCAGTTTGGCGCGCAGTTCCTGCTTGTCGTTGATGAACCAGTTGAGGTTCGAATACAGTTCGATGCGCTTCGCATCGAAGCTGCCGAAGTTGCGGCCGCCCTGCCACACCACCCAGTCATTCTGCTTCAGGCCGAACAGACCGAGATCGATGTCGAAGCGATCACCAACGTTGAATTTCGGCTGTACGCCGCCGTAAAGGTAGTAGCCCTCGTGCAGGCTTGGTGCGATCTCGAAATTCGCGTACCAGCCCAACCAGCCATCGCCCTTGCGCGGACGCGAACGTTCGACGAAGAAGGCCGCACCGTCCTGACGGCGGATGGCACCATTGCCACGCGAGATCAGGTCGTCCCAGGCCGGACGCAGGTAGCGCGCGAGCATGAACATGCTGCCGCCATCGCGCACTTCGGAGGCGCGTTGCACGGCATAGCTTTCGCGCAAGGTCAGTCCCTGGTCATTGGTATTGCGAGCCAGTTCGAATTCGTATTGATGGCTCGCGAACATCGAGTCAGCCGGCAAGTTGTCTTGGCGGTAGCCGCTCTCCCACTCCGCAAAGAGTTGATCATTGCGCCCCTGAAAGCCAAGGTCATTGAGCTCGATGCCGCTGCCGTAGTGCTGCAGGATCCATTGCTGCCGCCACGGGCCGGGCATGTCCCAGTCAGCGACGAGACCGGCGCCGTAACCGGTTTTTGTCATGCCGGCCACGTCGATGTCCGAATGCAGGAGCGCGGACTGGACGGTCCATTCCGCGTTCGGTTGCCAGCGCGCATCGACCGCAGTGACGCCGGCGCTGCGATCCAGAAATGGGCGCTCGACTTGCGTCTGCGTCAGCCCGAGTGTCAGCGTCTCGCTGACATGGGTGCCGCGCGCCAACAGGAAATCACGACCGACTGCTCCGTCCTCGCTGGCCGCAAACACGCCATAGCCAAGATCGCCGAAGCTGCCATTCGCCTTGACCGCTGCATTGATGTCGGATGCGCCCGAACCATCATCAGCCGGGCCGCCGACACGGCGCGTATAGAATAGATTCGCTCCCGGGCTGTTGACCTGGAAGTAGGACTGGTTTTCGGTGAAAAACGGGCGCTTGTCGGAGAAGAAGGTCTCGATCGCGTCGAAGTTGACGACCAGCTGGTCCGATTCGACCTGGCCAAAATCGGGATTGATGGTCGCGGCGAATTGATGGTCGCCATTGGGCTTCCAGAACAAGTCGACACCGGCTTTGTAGTCGCTGTCCCGGTTCGCAATGTCGCGGCGCGCGACAACGTAGGGCGTGAAGGTGAACAGCGACGCCCTGTATTGCGGAATCTCGACGCGATGGAAGTCGCTGAGAAAACGCGGCCGCGTCCAGATCGCATTCGGATAAGCCCAGCGTTCGCCCGTGCCGGCGATCACGCGCGAGAAGAACACGCCGATGGTGCGCTTGTCGGCATCCGAATTCTTCATCGGCGCGATCGACCACGGAATCAGCCATTCGATCGAATAGCCCTCCTCGTCCTCGTGCACGGCGTACTGCCAGTCGCCGTCCCAGTCGGTGTTGAACTGGTTTTCGTTGTTGATCACCGAGTCCGTGATGTCGCCGGCGAGCGTCACCGTGAAGTCGAAACCGCTGCGGCCCTCGCCATCGAAATCGACCATGAAGTTCATGCGATCGACCTGGGCATCGGCATCGCGCACCATGCGTGACTTGGTGCGCGCAACATCGCTCGGCTGCTTGGCCTTGACCGCGACCGCGATGCCTTCGGGCGTCGACAGCAGCCATGCCTCGGTCGCGTACTTTTCCGGCACCGGGGTTTCGCTCAACGGTTGCGTCTGCACCAGATCGGAAAAACGTTGCGCGCTCTGCCACTCGCTTTCATCGATACGACCATCGATGGTGATGTCGGCATGTGCGACGAAGCTCGCAAACAAGGTGACAGCAACGGAGAGCAGCAGACGCATGGTCGATTCCTTCAAGTAGGC
>JAYUXS010000079.1:0-2125 GCA_043752845.1 Lysobacterales bacterium
TGCGGTGAACAATTTCGGCGTGCAGTTGCTGCTCGACGCCTTCGTCGACTGGGCGCCGGCACCGAAATCGCATGCGACAACAACGCGCATCGTTTCTGCCAACGAAGAGAAAATGACCGGCTTCGTGTTCAAGATCCAGGCAAATATGGATCCGAACCATCGTGACCGCGTCGCTTTCATGCGCATCTGTTCCGGTCGCTACGAGCAGGGCATGAAGGCGCTGCAAGTGCGCACCGGCAAGGAACTGAAGCTCGCAAACGCGTTGACGTTCATGGCCTCGGAACGCGAAATTGTCGACAAGGCCTGGCCCGGTGACGTGATCGGGCTGCACAACCACGGGACGATTTCGATCGGCGACACCTTCAGCGAAGGCGAACCGATCTCCTTCACCGGCATTCCTAATTTCGCGCCGGAACTGTTCCGCCGCGCGCGCCTGCGCGATCCGCTGCGCCTGAAGCAACTGACCAAGGGGCTGGCGCAATTGTCCGAGGAAGGCGCGACGCAGTTTTTCAAACCGATCATGTCGAACGACCTGATTCTCGGCGCCGTTGGCACGCTGCAATTCGAGGTCGTGGCGTACCGATTGAAGGACGAATATGGCGTTGACTGCAGCTTCGAGCAGGTGCAGGTATCGACCGCGCGCTGGATCAAATGCGCGGACGAGAAGAAGCTCGCCGACTTCCGCGAAAAAGCGGCGATGAACCTCGCGCTTGATGCCGCCGGCGAACTGGTCTATATCGCGCCGACGCGGGTGAATCTGCAATTGACGCAGGAACGCTGGCCGGACGTGCAGTTCATGGCAACGCGCGAACACGCCCACGCCGTAGACGCAGACTGAGCATGCTGCTGCTCAGCTGATTTCAATTCGGATACGCTCGGCGACACGACGCGCCTTCTCGCGTGCCGTGAACAAGCTGTCGCCGCGCGCCAACGCGACGCCGAGTCGGCGCTTGCCTTCGACCACGGGCTTCCCGAACAGACGCAGGTCGGTGTCCGGCTCGACCAGCGCATCGGCAACACCGAAATATTTCGGTACACCCTGCCCGCTGCCGAGGATGGCCATCGACGCCGCATGGCCGCGCGATCGGATCACCGGAATTGGCAGACCGAGGATCGCGCGTACATGCAGATCGAATTGCGACAGGTCCTGACTGATCAAGGTGACAAGCCCGGTGTCGTGCGGACGTGGCGACACTTCCGAAAACAGCACGTCATCGCCACGCACGAACAGTTCGACGCCGAATAGTCCGCTGCCGCCCAGCGCTTCCGTCACCGCGCGAGCAATGTCGCGTGCCCGTGTCAGCGCGACCTCCGACATCGGCTGCGGCTGCCAGCTCTCGCGGTAGTCGCCGTCTTCCTGATAGTGGCCGATCGGATCGCAGAAACTGGTGCCGTCGCGATGACGCACCGTCAGCAGGGTGATTTCGTAGTCGAATGCGACGAAGCCCTCGACAATGACGCGCCCGGCACCGGCACGACCACCGGATTGTGCATAGTCCCAGGCGTGATCGATGTCATCGGCGGCGCGCAAGATGCTCTGGCCCTTGCCGGACGAACTCATCACCGGCTTGACGACGCAGGGCGTGCCGAGCGCCTGCACCGCTGCGAGATATTCGTCACGGGTGTCGACGAATCGATAAGGTGAAGTCGGCACGCCCAGCGTTTCGGCGGCAAGGCGACGAATGCCCTCGCGATCCATGGTCAGCCGCGTCGCCAACGCGGTCGGCACTACGCGCAAACCCTTGGCCTCCAGTTCGATCAGCGTCGGCGTGTGGATGGCCTCGATCTCGGGCACCACCAGGGTCGGCTTTTCCAGCGCGATCACGCTGCGCAAGGCCACCGGGTCCAGCATCGAAATCACGTGCGAACGATGCGCCACCTGCATCGCCGGCGCATGCGCATAACGATCGACGGCGATCACTTCCACACCCAGGCGTTGCGCGGCGATCGCCACTTCCTTGCCGAGTTCGCCGCTGCCGAGCAGCATCAGGCGGATCGCATCGGGTTGCAGGGGAGTACCAAACTGCAGCATAGAGCCTCCGCGGAAAACGATAGTGTAAACGCCAGCGGTTGCAGTTCCTGCGCAGTCGTTGCGCATGCATGACCTTCGGGGCGGTTGCGGCGC
>JAYUXS010000080.1:0-2124 GCA_043752845.1 Lysobacterales bacterium
CGCCTTGGGTCGGAAATAGATCACCGCCTCGGAAGCTTCGGCGGCGCGCAGCGGCTGACCATTGGCAAACAGCTTCAGGCTGCCGTTCAACTCGGCCGCCTGCGTCCATGCGGCACCGAGCAGCAAGGCCAGGGCGAATCGACTACGCATCTCGTCTTGCTCCCGGAATCATCGGCTTCTGGCATGATCTTAGCGCAGCACTTCACCCACACAACCGACTTTCGACAGGGTTTGTCCATGGCGAGCATTTCGATCTCCCGCAAGCACAAGAAGACGATGGCCGAGGCACGCATCGCGGTTGACCGCGTCGCCCAAGCCATCGCACAGAAATTTTCGGTCACCCACGAATGGGATGGCGACACGCTGCACTTCTCGCGCTCCGGTGTCGACGGTCGCATCGCGCTGGGTAAAGGCACGGTGAAAGTCGAAGCAACGCTCGGCTTCCTGCTGATGGTGATCAAGAGCTCGGTGGAAGACGAAATCGAACGCTATCTGGAAAAAGAATTCGGCTGATCAATCGACGGTCAGCTCGAAACCAAACGGATCCGGATGCGCGTCGAGCAGGCGTTTCATGCTGCGTTTCTCGCCCGCCGTAATCGTAAGCAGAAATTCGTCAGCCCGACCCATGGCGCGAAATGCCGAGAATCCACGTTCGAGAAATGCCTGCAGCTCGCCGAAACCGGCACCACGTGCCGGGCCTCGGGCCAGTTTCAACACGCCGAGCACAAACGGCTTGCGGACAATTGCCTCGAGTTCGCGGCCTACGTCGCCGATCAATTCGATCTGTCGCGAACGCGCATCGATATCGGCGCTGCGTCGATAGGCGTCGCCGTAACGGCGAACACTGATCGGCCCCGCAGGCAGGTGCTCGACCAGACCGAGATCGCAGCGCACCGAAATCAGGTCCAGTTCCAGCGCATCCGCAAGCGAAGCAAGCACGCCGGTCGGCAGCCAACGAAGCATGGTCGGCAGCACGCGCGCGAGATCGCGGTCGCGCCAACTGGCATCTTCGGCGCCGTAAAGGTCGCTGAGAAAGAACTCGGCAGCGGCGCCGTAGCGCGCATGCCCGCGTAAAGAACCGAAACTCAGACCGAGCCGCTGGCTCTGCCATTCACGCAATCTCGTCAACTGCGGCAGGCGATTGCGCGGCTCGAGCTCGGGATGACGCGCATCGCGCAAGTCGTGCAACAAGGCGTGCAGGCGATCGGCAATGGCAGTCATGACGTACTCAACCCCCGCACAAACAAAATCGTCCGATGTAAACGATGATCTTGGGCATACCTGACGGCGCGACGCGCTCGGCTAGAATCCAGAATCAGTCGACATCAAATGGATGCGCAATGCTGATTGTTCAACCCTCGGCGAAATCCGAGCGCAATCGTAAGTCGTCGAAGTCCGGCAAGACGTCGAAGATCGGCTTGGCCATCGCTGGCGGCGGACCGATAGGCGGAATGTACGAGCTTGGTGCGCTGCGCGCGATGGACGAAGCGCTTGACGGCCTCGATATGACGAATTTCGACGTTTACGTCGGTGTCAGTTCTGGCGCGTTTCTCGCCGCCGGCCTGGCCAACCGCATGGACACCGCCGAGATGTGCCGGGTGTTCCTGACCAATGTCACCGACCAGGAACGCTTCCGTCCGGAGATCTTCCTGCGCCCGGCATTTGCCGAATACGGCAAGCGACTGGCCGCGATCCCGCGCACCCTGATCGGCTGGATCGGCGATCTGGCCACGCACCCGCTGGACACGAATTTCACCGATGTGTTCGGGCGTCTCGGCGCCTTGATTCCGACCGGCCTGTTCGACAACGATGAGATCGAGCAATTTCTGCGCCACCTGTTTGAAGCGCACGGGCGCACCAACGATTTTCGCGAACTGAGCCGCAAGCTTTACGTGATCGGCGTGGAACTGGATACCGGCACGACGGTGCGCTTCGGTAGTGAAGGCTATGACCACATTCCGATTTCGCGCGCAATCCAGGCAAGTTCGGCGCTGCCGGGCTTGTATCCGCCGGTCGAGATCGAAGGCAAACATTACGTTGATGGCGCGCTGCGACGCACTTTGCATGCATCGGTGGCACTCGATGCCGGCGCCGACCTCGTCCTTGGCGTCAATCCGCTGGTGC
>JAYUXS010000081.1:0-2113 GCA_043752845.1 Lysobacterales bacterium
GCGATGGTCGCGGGTTATCCGGGTCGGACCAACCGCGCACGACTGGCGGAGGAACTGCGTGACGCGATCGAATGGTCGTATCCACGCAACATCAAGAACAGCGGCGAATCACTCGACACCATTGCCCGCGTCACCAAAGACCGGGCCGATGCGGCGATCAAGTACGCATCGAGCGTGCAGAACATTTCCAACGGATACAAGAATCAGCAGGGCCAGCTCGAAGGGTTCGCGAAGACCACCGCCGTCGCCGACAAACAAGCCGAGGAAGCGCGCTTGCTGGCCTGGGTCGAAGCCGATGCCGGACGCAAGGCGCGCTATGGCGCTGCGGTTTCCGGCTTGAAAGCGGAACTCGCTCGCATTCGCGCTGTGCGCGATCGCGAGTTATACGGCAACGGCCTGTTGTCCGGTGGTGCAGCGCTTTACGGCACTGCGCGTGATCTCTACAAACTCAGTATCGAACGGCGCAAGCCGGATGCCGAGCGCAGCTTCGGCTACCAGATCCGCGACGAGATCAAGTTCAAGGGCAGGCTCATGGCCATCGACAAGCGTTACGACGCCGAAGTTGATCGTGCCTTGTTCGAACTGGCGCTCGGGCATTATCTGGCTTTGCCTGCGGCATCGCGCATGGCCGATATCGATCGTGTCTTCGGCATTGATCGAGATGACATGACCGTGGCCGATCTCGATGCGAAGCTCGATGCGCTCTACGCCGGCAGCGAACTGGCCAATGTCGATGCGCGCATGGCTTTGCTCGATGCCAAGCCGCGTGAATTCGAAAAGTCGACCGACAGCTTCGTCAAGCTCGCGGTAGCCTTGTTTCCGGCTTACGAGCGCATGGAAACCGAATGGAAGACTCGCAGCGGCAATGAGGGTCTGTATCGCGCGGCGTATCTCGATGCCTTGATCGCGTTCCGCGAATCGGAAGGTCGCCCAGCCTATCCCGATGCGAATGGCTCGTTACGCGTCACCTATGGCAGCGTGACCGGCTATTCACCCAAGGACGGCGTCAGCAACACCGAGTTCACGACGCTCGAAGGGCTGCTCGCCAAGGTCACCGACAAAGATCCGTTCCTGCATCCGAAGCGTGCGGTTGAACTGATGCGCACAAAAAAATATGGCCCCTACGCTGATGCCAAGCTCGGCACATTGCCGGTCAACTTCCTCACCGACGTGGACATCACCGGTGGCAATTCCGGTTCACCAACGCTGAACGAGCGCGGCGAAGTGGTCGGTCTGGTGTTCGACGGCAACTGGGAATCGGTCAGCGCAAACTGGGTCTACGATCCCACGTTGACGCGCGCCATCCATGTCGACATCCGCTACATGCTGTGGGTGATGGACTACGTCGACCACGCCGATCACCTGATCCGCGAGATGGGGCTCGAAGCGCAGCCTTGATCGTGGGGCGCGCCTTGACGCCCGCTCAAACGCCGTCAGTTTGCGACAGGAACATGTAGGCGAGCAGTTCCTTGCCTTTCGGGTGCACGGCGAGCCAGGCGCGCAGCTCGCGGGCGCGGGTGTAGTCCTCGCCGAGTTGCGCCGCCCAGCGTTCTTCGCCGCGACGTCGGGCTTGTTCCTCGCGCAATTTCTTCTGCCAGTTGGCGTCGAAGATCTTGGCCAGTTGACCGCTGCGGGCGAGTTGTTCGACGAGGCGCCATTCGCCATGATCGAGCCACACCTGGTCGCAGCGATCGCACAGATCGATGTGGTTTTTCGCATCAGCCGAAAACCGGAACTTGGTCATGAAGCCCTTGCACTGCGGGCAACGCAGCATCGCCTTGTTGTCGTCGACGTGACTGGCTTCGCCACTGTCCTCGATGGCGTCTATCGGTGCCGCATGCGAAGCGCGCCAGTCACGGTAAACGATCAGCGAGAGCAAGGTGCCGCGGCATTCCGGACAGCTCTGCGCGGGCAGATGTTCATCAAGCGTGGTGTCGCGCAGTGCGCTGTTGACGCAGGTGGGGCAGGTCGTGCTCATGGTCGACTCCGATTACGCGCGGGGCTGTCCGTTGAGACGGAATATCGCAGCCTTGTGTGTCAGACGCGACTACTCGAAGCTGTTGGCGAACAACGCGTTCGGCACAATCGTGATCACGGCATTGGCATCAAGATG
>JAYUXS010000082.1:0-5123 GCA_043752845.1 Lysobacterales bacterium
AGCCGTACTTCAACGCCCAGACCGTGCGCATGCGCGCATGCAACGGCAACGAACCCAGCACCGTCCGGGCAACGACAGGCAACACTTCCGCGATCGACATTGATGTTCTACGCAAGTCGCGCCATTTGCGCCGACGCATCTTATTCAAGTCGCTGCGCGAAGTCGCGCCACAACGACATGGCGACGCGTCAGACCTCGTCGGTTGCTTCGACCAGTTCCGCCTGAGTCAATTCGATCGTGGCGTGTGTGCCGATGCCGAGTTTGGAATCGAGCCGCACCGGCCAGCCAAAGCGATCGGTCAAGCGTCGTACGATCGTGAGACCAACGCCGTGGCCGCCCTTGCCGGCACCCTTGCCGCGATAGAAGGGTTCGAAGGCGTGGGCCACGTCTTCGGCGGCCATGCCTAGCCCGGTGTCGTCGACGCGGACGAAGTTGCGACCGATGGTCAGCACCACCTCGCCTGATTCGGTGTACTGGCAGGCGTTGCGCAACAGATTCGAAATCAACACGGCCACCACACGCGCCGGCGCGTTCAGCGCGATTCGCGCCTCCTCGACCAGGCGCAGTTGCACCGGCTTGCCCACGACCAGATCTTGGGCGCGCTCGAATTCCTCACGGGCGATGTCGTTGACCACGAAGCGTTCGTTCGGCAATCCGGTATCGCCTTCGCGGGCAAGGATCAGGAAGGACTGGATCAGCGCTTCCATATCGCGACTAGCGCGCTTGATGCGCGCCACCGAGCGGCCGCCGAATTCCGAGAGTTCCGTCTCTTCTTCGAGCACGTCGGCGGCAAGTTTGATCACCGTGAGCGGGCTGCGCAGTTCGTGGCTGGCATCGCGCGTGAAGTTGCGTTCGCGCTCGACGAAATGTTCATTGCGCATCGCGAACGAGCGGATGGCCTCCGCCAGCACCACCACTTCATCATCCGTATCAGCGGCCATCGCGACTTCGCGGATCTGCGGCCAGTCGTGTTGCGTCGGGTCGTGGTCGCGCACCACTTCGGCGAGTCGAATTACCGGCGAAACCGCCCGCCGCGAGGCGCGATAGGTGGTCCATGAGACGAGATAGACCGTGCCGAGCACCAAAGTCAGCGGCACCAGCCCGAACCACAACGCGAGTCTGTCCACCTGCTTCTGATCAAACACCAGCCACAAGCGAAGCGCGTCGCGATCGGTGACCAGCACCAGGTCGTCGCGTGCGGCGCCGTGCAGGCTGTGATAGCCGGGCGGCAAAGCAAGCAGATAGGTCGGCGTGCCAGCGCCGACCTGCGCGCCGCGCCGCAGATAGCCCTGCATGTTGTAGGTATCGGGCAGGGCCGCCTGCGGATCAAGGTCGTAGCGCGTCCAGAAATGCAGGGTCTCTTCGACCAGGGCACGCCGGATCAGCACGTCACGCAACACCAACATGGCCGCATAGACGCCGAGCAGCGTCGCCAGTGCGATCGCCACCGTTTGCAAGACGAAGGCCACCCAAAGGCGCGCGCGCAGCCCGCGCCCGGCAGGCGCAGCAAAGTTAGCCGGCTTGCTTGCTGACGAGTTCTGCATCGAGATCAGCCAGGCGATATCCGGCGCTGTGGATCGTGTGCAGCAACTGCTTCTGGAAGGGTTTGTCGATGACCTTGCGCAAGTTGTAGAGATGGCTGCGCAAGGTATCGGAGTCGGGCAACAGGTCACCCCAGACTTCGCGCTCGATATCGCGCCGCGACACCACCCGCGGCGACTCGCGCATCAGGATCGAGAGCAGACGCAAACCGATCGGCGACAGCGGCAAGTCGCGACCGTCACGAGTGGCGCGCAAGGTAGCGGTGTCGAGGACCATGTCGGCGACACGCAAGGTCTCGGTCGATACCTGGCGGCGATCACGGCGGATCAAGGCGCGGACGCGCGCCTCCAGTTCGCGGATCTCGAAGGGTTTGACCAGATAGTCGTCGGCGCCGGCATCGAGCCCGGTGAGTTTGTCGTCGAGCGTGTCGCGCGCGGTCAGCATCAGCACCGGCGTCGCTTTCTTGGCGTCGTGGCGCAGTTTGCGACAGAGATCGAGACCGTCCATGCCCGGCAGCATCAGATCAAGCACGATCACGTCGTACTGTTCGGTCACCGCCAGATGCAAGCCGGTAATGCCATCAGCGGCGTAGTCGACGCTGTAGCCGCGACGTTCAAGGTACTCGCCGACCATCTCGGCAATGCCGCGATTGTCCTCGACCAGCAGTACCAAACCCTGAGCCTCTTCTTGAATTGCCATTGCTGTCTCCCTTCACATTTGTGAAGATTACAATCCAGCGCATGTCGTGATGCCGTGAAGACCGGCGGGAATCAAGCGCTTGCCGCCCGCACCACTCGCCCGATATGGTCACGACATGGATGCCTCCGAAAAACGCCGCCACCCACGCAAAGACGTCTTCACCGCGGCCATGCTGGTCACCGGTGACGACGGCTATCTCAGCGAGGTGTGGGACCTTTCAAGCGGCGGCGCACGGCTCGGAAAACCCAAGAAGTGGCCCGCCGATGCGGCAGTTACCTTGCGGGTCTATTTCATGCTGGACCAGGACACCGTGATCGGCATGGCCGCACGCGTGGTACGCACCGCGTCCGACCATCTCGGCGTGATGTTTCTCGACGGCCAGGAACAGCGCGTTCAATCATTGATGTACGAAGCGCGCTTCCTCGAAGGCGACAACAGCTGATTGTTCGTCCAGACATGTGCGCCGTGCCGCGTCAAATCGCAAGCAACCGATAACGCCGCAGGATCACCACCGTTGCATCGGTCCAGACCATCAGTTCGGGCGTACGCGCGACCACCCGCGGCCGCAGATCAAGACTGCAATCAAGCGCCCGACTCAGGCATTCCCGATGGGTCCGCAACAGCACTGCGTATGATTCGGCGTCGATGAGATCGGCATCGCGCAAGTGCGCAAGCAGCACCGGCGTCTGGCCATCGACCGTGACCAACTCGGAGTGGTCATGCGCATGCGAGAGCACCAGCACCTGCAGCAGGAATTCGATGTCGACGAGACCGCCGCGGCCCTGCTTGAGATCAAAACGCTGCGCGTCGCTGCGGTCGAGCTCATGCCGCCAGCGCTCGCGCATGCGTGCGACTTCGTCGTGCACTGCGGTCGATTCGCGCGGTGCAGCGAGGACGGCACAACGCACTTCGGCAAATCGTGTGCACAAGGCTGCCGACCCGGCCACGGCGCGGGCGCGCAGCATCGCCTGATGTTCCCAGAGCCAGGCGCGTTCGCGCTGATACTCCGCGAATGAGGCCAGCGACGACACCGGCAAACCCTTGGCGCCATCGGGGCGCAGGCGCATGTCGACATCGTAGAGATTGCCCGCCTGCGTGGTGGTTGCCAGCCAATGCAACATGCGTTGCGCCAGGCGCGGAAACCAGCGCTGCGCCTCCAGCGGGCGCGCGCCATCACTGGTGCCTTCCGACAGCGCGTCGTCGAACACGAACACCAGATCAAGATCGGAACCGAAGCCCAATTCGCGCGCACCAAGGCTGCCGTAACCGATGACCGCGAATCCATCGCCGGGCGTGCCGTGGGCACGCGCCAGATCGCGTGTCGCGAGCCCAAGCACAGCGATCACGGTCGCTGCGGCGACGTCGGCCAATCCAGCTGCGCAGTCGATGGCATCGACACGCCGCTTCAACCACCCGAGCCCAAATCGGAATACCAGACTCTGGCGTGCGTCATGCAGCGCCGCCAGCTCGGCTTCGACATCGCCCGCCGGGGCGCGCGCCAGCTGTCGCGTCAGCACCTCCGCGATCTGAGCGGCATCGGGTACGGAATCATCGAAACGCTCGTCGAGCAGATCGTCGAGCAGCAGCGGATGCGCGATGACGCGTTCCGCAAGGAAGGCACTATGCGCGAAGACCTCGACCAAGCGCGCGCGCGCGCCGCGCTTTTCCGACAACAGCGACAAGTAGGCGGTGCGTCCGGCGATCGCATGCAGCAGGCGCACCACCCGCAGCGCAGCGGCGTCCGGTTCCACGAGCTCGCGCACGGCTGCGAGTACGCGTGGGACGGCGCGCTCGAAGCGTTCGCGCGCACGCGTGTCGAGTCGACGCACGCTCAAGCTGCCGAGCAGGCTTTGCAGCGCTTCGCTGACCGCCGGCGACCAACCCACGAGCGCGTCCTGGGTCCGCGTCTCGAATTCGTCAGCCACATGCAAACCCTTTGCACGCGTTGGTGCTTCGAGCGTGCGCTCGAACAAGGCAGAGACAAAACTGCGTGTCGTGGCAAGTGCCGCGAGCAACGCTGCGCTATCGGCGTAGCCCAGCGTCACCGCAATGCGCAGCCGCGCCAATACATCATCCGGCAAGCTGTGCGTCTGCTCGTCGCGCAACATCTGCACGCGATTTTCAACGCGGCGCAGGAACAGGTAGGCGGCGCGCAGTTGCGCCGCTGTCTCGGCATCGAAGTGGCCGAGTTGTTCGGCCGCTTGCAGCGCCGCGAGCAATTCCGGCGTACGCAATTCCGGTTCGCGGCCGGCCCGGATCAACTGCAACAGTTGCACCGAAAATTCGATCTCGCGGATGCCGCCGGGGCCGAGCTTCAAGTCCTGCTCGCGTTCACGCCGCTCCACTTCAGCGTCGATGCGCGCCTTCAGTTCGCGCAAACCTTCGATCGCGGTGAAGTCGAGATACTTGCGATAGACGAAGGGCCGCAGCGTCGCGATCAGTTCGGCACCGGCGTGCAGATCACCGGCGACGGTGCGCGCCTTGGTCCAGGCATAGCGCTCCCAGTCGCGGCCTTCGCGCTGGTAATACTGCTCCATCGCCGCAAACGAGAGCGCAACTCGACCGGCGCTACCGAACGGGCGCAGGCGATAGTCGACCCGCAACACGAAACCCGCGGCGCTGACATCGGACAGCAGTTGCGCCAGGCGCTGCCCGACGCGCGCATGGAATTCCTCGTTGCTGATGGCGCGCGCGCCATCGGTTTCGCCGCCATCGGCGAAGGCGAGGATCAAGTCCACGTCCGAGGAAAAATTCAGCTCGCCGCCGCCGAGCTTGCCCATGCCGATCACGCTCATGCGCGCGATCTCACCCTGCGCATTGCGCGGCCAGCCATAACGCACCGCGTGCTGGTGTTCGACATGCACCAGGGCGCATTCGATGCA
>JAYUXS010000083.1:0-5122 GCA_043752845.1 Lysobacterales bacterium
GGTCGACGCCGCCGCAACACCGAAGCCACAGGCATTCATCACCAGCGATTTCATCGAGGTCGCGCGTCCGATTTTCCTCGGCGACTACCGACTCGCGACCTTGCGCCTGGCCTTGCGCCGCCACGAAGACGCGGTGTCGGTGCCTGGAACAAGTGTGGCAAGCCTAGGCAACGATTCCCTGCTGCTGATCGGCTTGCTCGGAGCGTTTGGCGCAATGCTCTGGTTCGGCGATCGACGCTTTGTCGCGCCGCAGGCACAAGTGAATGCACGCCTCGCCCAGATTGCCCGGGTCTACGGCCAAGCGGACACCGATGCAAAGCGCACCGGCGACCCTGGCCGGGCAATGGACGTCATCGAGGCGCGCTTCGTCGGGGTCGATGGTGAACTGCAACGGCAGAGCCTGATCGACGGCCTGACCGGCTTGCCGAACCGCATCGCGCTGCGCGCGCACATCGACACCTGGATCAAACAAACCCGCAGCGCGACTAACGAATTTGCGCTGCTGTTTATCGATCTCGACGATTTCAAGCGCATCAATGACACCCTCGGTCATGATGTTGGAGACGACATTCTCACCGGCATTGCGCGCCGCTTCGCGGAGATCGTGCGCGAGGAACATCCGGCCGATGAAGGCTTCATGGCACGCTTTGGCGGCGACGAGTTCGTGCTGCTGATCGCTGGCAGCGACGTGCGAAGACGTGCCGGCGTGCTCGCGGAGTTGCTGCTCGCCACCCTGCGCATTCCGTTGCAGGCCGGTGGACAGGTTCTGCATGTGTCCGCAAGCGTCGGCATCACGTCCTATCCCGAAGACGCCACGGATGCTGCTCGCCTGCTCAAGAACGGCGATATCGCAATGTATCTGGCGAAGGTGCAAGGCCGTAATTGCGTGCGCTTCTTCAACAATTATCTGACCCGGCTCGCCGATGATCGTCTGGAGATCGAGCAGGACTTGCGTGCGGCGATCGACAACGACGAGTTGAAACTGCACTACCAGCCAATCGTCGATCTGCGCAGCGGACTCATACACGGGGCCGAAGCTTTGCTGCGCTGGCATCACCCGACGCGCGGGCTGGTGCCTTCGGCATTGTTTGTCGGCATAGCCGAAGACGTCGGCATGATCGACGCGCTGGGCGACTTCGCGCTGCGCACGGCCTGCGAGACCGCCGTGCGCTGGCCGCTCAGTGGCGGGCGCAGGCCATTCGTCGCGGTCAACGTTTCGGCACGGCAGTTGCGGGATGCACGTTTTCCGACGCGTGTCGCCGAGGTGCTGCGCGACTCGGGTCTTGCGGCCGACGAACTGCACCTCGAACTGACCGAGAGTTCGTTGCTCGACAGCGAATCCATCGCCACCGAAATGCTTTCGGAACTGCACCGCCTCGGCGTCAAGATCTGGCTGGATGATTTCGGCACCGGGTTTTCCGGCCTTGACCATCTGCGCCGCGTGCCGGTCGACGGCGTCAAGATTGATCGCAGTTTCACGGCCGACCTGCTGACTGATCGCCACGACGCGGCGCTGACCAGTGCCATCATTGCAATGGCACGTTCGCTCGACATCACCGTGGTCGCCGAAGGCGTCGAGTCGTCCGCCTTGTGCGAAACGCTGACCCAACTCGCCTGCCCCTACGGCCAGGGCTTCTGGTTGGGCGAACCTGCACACAGCGAGAAGATGGTGGAACGTATCGTCGCCCAACGCTACGGCGATCGAGATCAGGCACGCGCGTGACCGGAGCAACACCGCGCAACGCTTGTGCAACGGGCCTCAGCTGAAAAGTCCACGCATAGCGTCGACGACGCCACCGAGGTGCATGACGACCCAGTCGCCGAACCAGAACGCGGCGACCAGTTGCCCGAGTGTGATCACCCACAACGCGGCCAGCCAGCGACCGTCTCGCTCGATCAAAGCCATCGCGTAGCCGACGAGCGCAAGCGCAAACGGCAGATTCGTCATCGGCACCGGCAAAGCCAGTTCGATGCCCAGAAAGACCAGCAACAACCCGGTGAAGCGCTGCGCATTGCGGGTATGGAACACCAGCCAACTCGGCGCACACAGGCGCTCGATGCGCACCAGCCACGGATCAAGCCGGTGCACCCATTTCTCGGCCGATTGCTTCGGCATCTCGATACGACGAATGAATTTTGGGAGCCACGGATGATCGAACCCGGCGATCATCTGCAAGCCGATCAAGGTCAGCAGCGTGCCGAAAATGCCGCCCATGAAACCGATCGGCAGCGGGATCATGCACGGCAAGGCCAGCAACAGGATCATCGCGCCGAAACCACGGCCGTGAATGGAATCGATCAGGGCCCCGAAACTGATGCGTTCATGCTGCCACTGCTTCAGCGTTTCGCTGAGCAAGACTGAAACCCTGGGCGGACGCGGCTTGATCGGTTCGACCATCAGCCGACTTCCGCCGGCGGCACCGAGGACACCAGCACCTTGTCGATGCGTGCCCCGTCGAGATCCATCACTTCGAAACTGAAGCCGCCAAACACGAACAGTTCTCCGACCGCTGGAATGCGCCCAAACTGGGCCATGAACATGCCGGCCAAGGTGCGGTATTCCTGATCACTCTCGTGCGGCAATTCGTCCAGCGACAGCAGTTCGCGCAAGTCCTGCACCGGCAGACTGCCGTCGATCAACCACGAACCGTCGGCACGGCGCACGATCGGTTGTTCGTTCGCCTCGATCGCGTGCGCCAGTCGTCCGAACACCGCGCCCATCAAATCTCCCATGGTGACCATGCCCTGGATGTCGCCATATTCGTCGACAACAAAAGCGACCGCAGCTTCGCTCTCGCGCAACTGATCGAGCAACTGCATCGCCTTGGCCGCTTCCGGCACGAACAGCGGCGGTTGCAACTCGCGGAACAGTTCCGGCTTCTTGCCCGAGGCCAGTTCCGCAACCATCCATTTGGTCTCGACCACACCGAGCACGTCCTGATCACTGCCGCGATAAACCGGATAACGCGAATGTCGCGATTCACGCAGCACCGCAAGGTTGTCCTCAAGCGATGCCGCCGCATCGAGCCAGGCCATGCGTGGCCTTGGCGTCATCAGGCTGTCGACGGTGCGATCGCCCAGATTGAGCACGCGATTGACCATGTTGCGTTCATCGACGTCGATCACCCCCTGCTCGTGGCTTTCGGCCACCAGCATCTTGATTTCCTCTTCGGTGACGTCGCTCTCGTTGCCGTGCTTGATCGGGAACAGCTTGAACAGCACTTCCGTCGCCGAACTCAAAACGATGACCGCCGGATAGGCCGCCGTGGCCAGCACGCGCATCGGAATGGCGACCGCCGTGGCCAGTTTTTCCGGGCGCACGATGGCGAGGCGTTTCGGCACCAGCTCACCGAGCACGACCGACACGAACAGGATGATGGTGACGCTGACCCCGATGCTGACCGGCTCGGCGTAGCGGCTGATCCACGGCAGCAACCGCAACTCGTCCTGCAAGGCCAGCGCGATGGCTTCACCACCGAACACACCGGTGAGAATGCCGATCAGGGTAATCCACACCTGTACCGATGACAGAAACCGTTCCGGGTTCTCGGACAGTTCAAGGGCGATGCGCGCACTGCGACTTTCGCCGGCCTGCTGGCGCAACCGCGTCTTGCGCGCAGTCATCACCGCCATCTCCGACATCGCGAAGAAGCCGTTGAGCAGAATCAGCAGGAAAACGATGGTCAGTTCAAAGGACATACATCAGTTCAAGAGGCATACACGCAGCGTATCGCTCGAATGTTTCCAATTGCAGCCTAACATGGCGAAATTTCCTGTCGACATCATGCAAACGCGTTGCCACAGCATCGCGTTGATCCAGGGCGGGTCACTGAAATGTAACCTATCGGTCATAGTCTACGCGCCTGTCGCGCGCAACCTGTCCTGCATTCTTTCCATAAAACGAGTCCACGTCATGTTTTCACTGCAAACCATCTTCGGCAAAGGCGACCGCTTCTACGGTCTGCTCGAACAGTCGGCGGAAGCTGCCCATGAATCGACCAAGGCATTGACGGCACTGCTCGGCCACCAGGGCAAGACCGGCTCGCTGGACGCCTTCACGCGCACACGCAATCGCGAAAAGGAGCTCGCGGCTCAGATCAGTCACGAACTCGTCAACACCTTCGTCACCGCGATCGAACGTGAAGACATCGAGGCGCTCGGCGCCGCCCTGTACAAAATCCCGAAGACCGTCGAGAAATTCGCTGAACGTTACGCCCTGACGCTGGAACGGGTTGGAACCGTCGACTTCGCCCCGCGTGCAGCGATGCTGGAGCGCGCGGCCGGTGTCGTGGTGCGCATGGTGCGCGAGTTGCGGCGCGGCATGGCGATCGAGACCTACAAGGGCATGTATGACGAGCTGCAGGCGATCGAGTCCGAGGCAGACCGTCTGATCCTCGACTTGTATCGCGAGCTATACAAGGACGAGGAAAACCCGGTGAGATACCTGATCCGCAAGGATCTGTTCGAGATCCTGGAGAAGGCGATCGACAAGTGCCGCGATGCCGGCAATGTCGTCTATCACGTCGTCCTCAAAAACAGTTGAGGTCGTGATGTCCACTGCCTTGATCATCCTGTTGACCGTCATCGCGGTCGCGCTGATCTTCGAATACATCAACGGCTTTCACGATACCGCCAACTCGATCGCCACCGTGGTCGCGACCAAGGTGCTGTCGCCACGTCAGGCAGTCGCGCTCGCAGCATCGATGAACCTGGTCGGTGCGCTGGCCGGCAGTGCAGTCGCGAAGACGATTTCCTCCGGCCTGATCGACACCAACGTGGTGACGGTGACTTCCGGCGTACTGATCTGCGCTCTGCTCGGCGGCATCGTCTGGAACCTGATCACCTGGGCGATGGGCTTGCCCTCGTCGTCGACACACGCGCTCGTTGGCGGCCTGTGCGGTGCCGCGTTGGCTGCGGCCGACGGCAATATCGATGCACTGATCTGGTCGCAGGCGGCCGGCGACTGGACGCAAAACAAGGGATTGTTGTGGAAGGTGGTGATCCCCATGCTGTCGTCACCGATTGCCGGTTTCACGCTCGGCATCCTGATCATGGGCAGCTTCATGGCCCTGATCAGCACCATGAACAGTGCCGGCGGCTGGATGGCACGCATCTCGCGACC
>JAYUXS010000084.1:0-5118 GCA_043752845.1 Lysobacterales bacterium
TGACATCGGCTGGCGAGTCGCTAAACTGCGTGCTCGCAACGGTCATGGATCCGATGAGCACAAGCGAGGTCACCGAACTGGTTCAACGCTGGGCGCAGGGTGATGCACTGGCGCTGGAAACGTTGCTGCCGCTGGTCTATGTCGACTTGCGCAAGCTTGCGGCCCAGCAGCTGCGCTCGAATATTGGTCACGAAACGCTGCAGCCGACGGCGCTCGTCAATGACCTGTTCGTGCGCCTGCTTGGCGCCGAGAAGCTCGACATCACGAACCGCAAGCATTTCTTCACCACCGCCGCGAAGCTGATGCGGCAAGCGCTCGTTGATCGTGCCCGCGCCAAGTCGCGCGTCAAGCGTGGTGGCGACTGGCAGCGCGTTGACATGCTCGACGCGGCCGCCTTGGCCATGGACGTGAATACCGACTTGCCGGCGCTGGACGACGCCTTGCGCAAACTGGCCTTGCTCGATGCACGCGTCGCCGAAATGGTCGAGCTGCGTTATTTCGGCGGGTTGGAAGTGAGCGAAGTCGCGACCTTGCTCGGACTCGACGAGCGCACCGTGTATCGCGACTGGGCGATGGCGCGGGCATGGTTGCGTCAGCAGCTGGGCGGCTGATGGCGATGTCAGCTGGCGACCGCCTAACGCGTACGGATATCGGCATGAGCCCAGACCCAGACAGCGACGCGTCCGGATTCGCCGCCGTTCGCAGCGAGTTCCACCGATTGGCGGACCTCGATGCCGATGCCCGCGCCCGCGAATTGGCTGCGTTGGCCTTGCGCGATCCTGGTCTCGCGACCAGCGTCGCGGCGCTGTTTGAACGCTTCGATGTGCGCGATCTGGATGCGCCGCGCGCCGCGACGCAGCCGGCGCAACTCGGGCCGTTTCGGGTGCTGCGCCAGATCGGTCGCGGTGGCATGGGCGATGTTTTCCATGGCGAACGCAATGACGACGCCTTCGAGCAGCAAGTCGCGCTGAAGCTGATTCGCGCCGACTACGCCGGGCTCGGGCTTGATGAGCGCTTCCGGCGCGAACGCCAGATCCTCGCGCGCTTGCAACATCCGCATATCGCGCGCCTGATCGACGGCGGCGTCAGCGCGGGCGGGCAGGCCTGGCTGGCGATGGAGTTTGTCGATGGCGTCGATCTCGCCACCTGGGTCGCCAGCGGCCATCCGGATCTGCGTCGACGCATCGCGTTGTTCATCAAGATCTGCGACGCGGTGGCCTTCGCGCATCGGGCGCTGATCGTGCATCGCGATTTGAAGCCGGCGAATGTGCTGGTCGGTCGCGATGGCGAACCAAAGCTGCTCGACTTCGGTATCGCCAAGCTCGTCGACGACGAAGCGGACGCGCAGACGCGCACCCTGATGCCGGCGCTGACCTTGCGCTATGCCGCACCGGAACAGGTGCTCGGCGATCGCACCACGACGGCCACCGATGTGTACGCGCTCGGCGTACTGCTGTTCGAACTGATCGCCGGCGTCTCGCCCTACATCGCGGCGCGGGATGCGCAGACTTCCTGGCGGGATGCGATCGTCCGTGGTCAGGTGCGGCCGCTCGCGACGGTGCTCGATGACCGCTCGTGCATGTCGGTGATCGAACGACGCCAGGCGGCCCGCGATCTGGCTCGCGTCATTGCGCGCGCGATGGCGCTTGCCCCCTCGGACCGCTATTCCAGTGCGGCTGCGCTCGCTGAAGACCTGGGCGACTGGCTTGACGAGCGACCATTTCGCAGTGGTGTCGGCACGCTGCGTGAGCGTCTGCGCCTGCAGTTGCGACGTTATCGCTGGCCGTTGCTCAGTGCCGCCGCGATCGTTGTGGCGCTCGCGATCGGCGGCGCAATCGCGATACAGCAATCACTGCGAGCGCGCACCGAAGCCGCGGTCGCCGCCGCCAACATGCAGGGCATGCTTGATGTGCTCGGTGAACTCGAAGTGATGGACTACACCGAGCCCGATCCGCCCTTGTCGAAAGCGCTGGTCGCGGCGGGCGAGCGTTTGCAGCGCGAGCATGCGGATCGACCGGATTATCTGTGGCGTGCACTCGGTGCCATCGGGCGCACATTGCACAATCGACATCGACCCGATCTCGCCGCGCCATTGCTGCGGGCCACCGTCGCGGCACTGGCGCGCGATCCGCAGGCGACGCCGCGTCAGCGATTCGATTTTTCGGTGATGCGCTACAGCGCCGATACGCCGGCAACGCCGGATGAGATCGCCGAACAGACCGAAGTCATTGCCGGCCTCGCGGGCAGGACAGTGGCGGACAACGTGCTCGGCGAGTTGGCAACCACGGCCTATGGTTTGTCGCTTTATGGCAAGAGCGCTGCCGCATTGGCACTGGTGCGGATTGGCGACGCGTTGCCCGCGCGGAATGTCGCCCGCGTCGACAAGGTCATCCGCGACGAATACTTCGTGCGTCGCGGCGATATCGAATGGCGTGCCGGTGCTGCGGATGCGGCGCAGCATTCGTACACACAGGTCGCTGTCGACGATCCGGACACTGACGCCGCCACGGCCGTGCAGATTTTGCGCATGCAGTCGGAACTGGCGCTGCGCGCGCATGATGTTGACACTGCGCAACGTGCGATCAGCGCGGCACGAACCCGCGCGACCGGTGCCGAATTGAATCCCGGCGACGAACAACGCCTGGTCTTGAGTGAGGCGCGCGTATTGCTCGCGATGGACGACGCGGTCGCCGCACAAGCATCGGTCACCGCCGTGTTCGATGTATTGCAAGCTAGCGCCGGTGCGCGCCATGTGCGCGGCGACCTGCGCAGTGCATGGTGGTTGCAGGCGCAAATCCATGCGCAAATGGACAATTGCGCTGTGGCGACAACGGCACTGGGCGAGGCAGAAGCCATGTTGAGCGGATCGACCGCGACATTGCCGATGACGATCAGCGAGGCCGAGGCGGCACGAGTCGTCGTCGCATCACGCTGTCATTGACGCATTGCGCTCAGCGCGTTGCGATGTCCGTGGTCGCCATGTCCGCAAGCGCGATGAAGGCACGTACACCGTGCAGCAGGCCTGACTCGTCTACGAAGAAATCCGGCGAATGATTGGTCGGCGCGGTGGCCGGATCTCGGTCTGCGGGCGTGACGCCCAGGCGGAAATAGAACCCGGGAATTTTCTGTGCGAACAGCGCGAAATCTTCCGACGAAGTCATATACGGGGACGGCACGACGCGATCTGGAAATGCCGTTTCGAGGCGCGCGATGGCGCCTGCGCTCAGCGCCGGGTCATTGACGAGTACCGGGTAGCCGTCTGAAAACGTGACATCGGCGGTGGCGCCACTCGCGGCCGCGATCGAGGTCGCGGTGAGCTTAAGGCGTGCCGCGATGTCTGCGCGTGCTTCGGGTATGAAGCTGCGGATGGTGCCGCGCAAGACGACTTCGGCCGGCACGATGTTCTCGCGCAGACCGCCGTGGATGGCGCCGAACGAAAGCACCGCCGGCGCGGTGGCGAGATCGGTCTGGCGCGCGATGATGTTGTTGGCACCGAGCACGATCTGGCTCGCCACCGTGATCGGATCAATGCCCATCCACGGTCGCCCACCATGCGTCTGCTTGCCGTGCACGGTGATCAGGAAGTTGTCCATGGCCGCCATCGTCGGACCGCTGCGCACGCCGATCTCGCCCGCGTGCAGGCTGCTCGCAACGTGCAAGCCGAAGATGGCCGCGGGCTTGTGGTCGGCGAATACGCCTTCATCGAGCATGCGCCCGGCGCCGCCGGTTTCGCCATCGGGCGCGCCTTCCTCCGCCGGTTGGAACACGAACAACACGGTGCCGGCGAGGGTGTCGCGATGTGCGGCCAGCAATTTCGCGGTCGCAAGCAGGATGGCGACATGCGCATCGTGGCCGCAGGCGTGCATGACGCCACTCGGTAAATCACGGAACACCGTCGTTGCCGTCGACGCAAAGGGCAGGCCCGCGGGTTCGGTGACCGGCAACGCGTCCATGTCGGCGCGCAGTGCAATCGTCGCGCCGGGCTTTACGCCGCGCAGCACGCCAAGGACGCCGGTGACGGCGATGCCTTCGCGTATTTCGATACCGAAGCTGCGCAGTTCGCGCGCGACCAGTGCAGCCGTGCGCGTTTCGCGATTGCCGAGTTCCGGGTGTTGATGGAGGTCGCGACGCCAGCCGATCATTTCTGCCTCGACGCCACGAACATCAGCTTCCGGAATTTCCGCAGCGGCGGTGGCCGTGGCCGCTAGCAGCATGGCGAGCAGCGCAAGTCGTGGCAGCGGAAGGTTCAAAACGGTTCGTCCCGGGCGCGCAGAGCGATCATGAAATCGAGATTGAGCATGAGCCCGGGCAGCGCAGCGATGTCGAGACGACCTTCGGCGCGACGGATGTCCGCAGGCGCAAATCGAGCGCCGTCCTGGCGGTAGACGGTAACGACGCCAGATGGAATGTCGATCAACCAGAGTTCGCGCACACCGGCCACGTCGTAGCGCTGGCGCTTCTCGATCTGGTCGAAGCTGGCGGTGCTGGGCGACAACACTTCCACAATGAAATCGGGCGCGCCGCGCACGCCGCGCGCGTCGATCTTGGTCGGATCGCAAACGACCACGATGTCGGGCTCGAACACCGTACGGATAAGATCATCGGCCAAGCCGCGTTCCGGAAGTCGAACGCCCACCGGCGCAATTGCTGCCTCGCATGGTTTTCCTCGCAGTTGTTCGTGTAGCTGCGAAAACAGCTCACCAACGACCCGCTGATGATTGAAGCTGGGTGGCGCCATGGCATGAGCGTGCCCATCGAGCAATTGCCAACGTTCGCCTTCTGGCCAACGCAGGTAGTCGGAATAGGTGAACTCACCCGTTTTCGTCAGCGTTTGTGCCATGGCACCTATCTCGGCGAGAGCGATGGACTGATCTTACCCTGCGCTCAGCGCAAGACGCCGAGCGCGCGGCCCACTTTCGTGAATGCGGCGATCGCATGATCGAGATGCGCGCGGGTATGCGCCGCGCTCATCTGGGTGCGGATGCGCGCCTGGCCTTTCGGCACCACCGGGAAGAAGAACCCGGTGACATAGATGCCTTCATCGAGCAGTTGTGCGGCCATCTGTTGTGCGAGTGGCGCTTCGAAAATCATCACCGGCACGATGGGATGTACGCCCGG
>JAYUXS010000085.1:0-2097 GCA_043752845.1 Lysobacterales bacterium
CGGCGGCCTGCGACACCGCGGCCAGATCCGGCCCGCTGACACGCACCCCCAGCGGCGTGCGGATGCCGCTGACCTGCATGTTGATGCGATTCAGAATCGGCGGGACAAAGGCATTCGTCAGACCCGGCAGTTGCAGCTTCGCGTTCAACTCCGCGATCAGCTTTTCGCGCGTCATGCCTGCCCGCCATTCGCTTTCCGGTTTGAACTGGATTGTCGACTCGAGCATCGTCAACGGCGCCGGGTCGGTCGCTGATTCCGCTCGTCCGGCCTTGCCGAATACGTGTGCGACCTCGGGCACCGATTTGATGATGCGATCGGTGCGGCTCAACAAGGCCAGGGCCTGTGTCGGCGACAATCCCGGCAACGTGGTCGGCATGTACAACAAATCGCCTTCTTCGAGTTCAGGCATGAATTCAACGCCAATACGGCTGATCGGCCACCACGCGCTGGCAAGACCAACCACAGCGATCAGCATCACAATTCGGGGACGCCGCAGTGCGAAATGCAGCAATGGTTCGTAAGCCGCGGCCAACCAACGCATCAAGCCATGCTCGGACTCATTGCGGAAACGGCCGCGGATCCACTGCGCCATCAACACCGGCACGAAGGTCACCGACAACAGCGCCGCCACCGTCAGCGCCCAGGTCTTGGTCCAGGCCAGCGGCGCGAACATGCGTCCTTCCTGGGCTTCAAGCATGAACACCGGCAGGAATGAAAGCGCCGTGATCAGCAAGGAGAAGAAAAGTGCCGGGCCGACTTCGACCGCGCTCGCCGCAATCACCCGCGCGTGATCGGCGCCGCGCGCTTCGACGCCGTGTTCGCGCGCATGCCGTTCCAGATGCGCATGCGCGTTCTCGATCATCACCACTGCGGCATCGACCATCGCACCGATCGCAATCGCGATGCCACCCAGCGACATGATGTTCGCGTTCAGGCCCTGCCAGCGCATGATCGCGAGCGCAATCAATACGCCGAGCGGCAGACTGACGATCGCGACCAGGGCCGAACGTGTGTGCCACAGAAACAGCAGGCAGACCAGCGACACCAGCACCAGTTCTTCGACCAGTTTGAAACCGAGATTGCTGACGGCACGTTCGATCAGCGCCGAACGGTCGTACACCGTGACGATTTCCACGCCGCCCGGCAGCCGCGTGCGCAGCTGTTCGAGTCGCTGTTTGACTGCGTCGATCACCGACTTGGCATTGCCGCCATCACGCATCACCACGATGCCGCCAACGGCTTCACCTTCGCCGTCGAGCTCGACGATGCCGTTGCGTGATGCTGGCCCGAAGCGCAGCTCGGCGACATCGCGCAGCAATACCGCCTTGCCGTCCTTCAGCACACCAGTCGGTACTGCGCCGAGATCATCGAGTGAGCGGATGTAACCGATGCCACGCACGATGTACTCGGCCTCGGCCATCTCGATGCGCGCGCCGCCGGTCTCCTGATTCGCACCGCGCACGGCGTCGAGCAACTGGTTGAAACCGATGCCGTAACTCTGCAGCCGGCGCGGGTCGATGATCGCCTCGTACTGGCGCACGAAGCCGCCGACGCTGGCGATCTCGGCGACACCCGGCACGCGCTGCAGCTCGAAGCGCAGCAGCCAGTCCTGCAGCGAGCGCAGATCGGCCAGATCATGTTGCCCGCTGCGATCGATCAACGCGTACTGGAATACCCAGCCGACGCCGGTCGCATCCGGACCCAGCACCGGATCAACGCCTTCGGGCAATTCGTTGCGCACTTGTGACAGCGCTTCGAGCACGCGCGAACGCGCCCAGTACAAGTCCGTCCCGTCCTCGAACAGCACGTACACGAACGAATCGCCGTACATCGAGAAGCCGCGTACTGCCTTCGCCTTCGGAAGCGCCAGCATGCGCGTGGTGATCGGATAGGTGATCTGGTCCTCGACGATCTGCGGCGCCTGCCCCATCGCCGGCGTGCGGATGATCACCTGCACGTCGCTGAGGTCGGGAATCGCATCGAGTGCCAGATCGCGCACCGACAGCAAACTCGCGATGGTCAGCACCAGCGTCGTGGCCAGCACCACGCCGCGATGCCCCAGCGACCAGCGGATGACCTGCTCAATCATGGTCGTGG
>JAYUXS010000086.1:0-2096 GCA_043752845.1 Lysobacterales bacterium
GCGAATCGTCTGAAAGTGTTTTTCCTGATCACGCTGCCGATCATTGCGCCTGCCCTGGTCTCGGGTTGGCTGCTGGCGTTCACGTTGTCGCTGGACGACTTCGTGATCTCGAGTTTCGTCTCCGGGCCGTCGTCGACGACCTTGCCGATGAAGGTGTTTTCGTCGGTGCGCATGGGCGTGAGTCCGAAGATCAATGCACTCGCGACCCTGATGATCGTCGTCGTCAGCATCGCCGCCTTCATCGGCTGGTGGCTTATGGCGCGTGAGGAAAAACAACGCATACGTGACATGCAGTTGGCGCTGCAGAAAGGCGAGTAGGGGTCGCGACATGACGATTGAACATGCCCATTGAGACGATCAATCCGTGGAGCGGTGCCGTCGCGTATCGCTATTCGATGATGGGCGACACCGCGATCGAAGCGCGGCTCGCGGCGGCCGAGCGCGCGTTCCCGGCTTGGTCGGCGTTGCCGCTTGCGACGCGCGCCGGTTACCTGATCGCGATTGCCCATGGCCTGCGCGCTGCGTGCGACCGACTCGCCGGATTGATGGCGGCGGAGATGGGAAAACTGCGTCGAGAAGCGCTCGCCGAGATCGAGAAATGTGCCGGCGCCTGCGAGTACTACGCACACCATGCCGGGGAATACCTGCGCGACCAGACGATCGCGACCGAAGCCCGGCGCAGTATCGTCACCTATCAGCCGATTGGCTGCGTGCTCGCGGTGATGCCATGGAATTTTCCGCTGTGGCAGGTATTCCGCTTTCTCGCGCCATCACTGATGTCGGGCAATGTCAGCGTGCTCAAGCACGCGACCAATGTGCCGCGTTGTGCCGACGCAATCGAGGATATCGTGCGTGCCACCGACCTGCCTGAGGGCGTGTTCGCCGTGCTGCACATCGACAATGCGCAGACTGCGCGCGTGATTTCGGATGCGCGCATCAAGGCCGTAACCTTGACCGGCAGCGAACGCGCCGGACGCTCGATTGCGGCGACGGCTGGCCAGCATCTGAAGAAATGCGTGATGGAGCTCGGCGGCAGCGATCCGTTCGTCGTGCTCGACGATGCCGATCTCGATGTGGCGGTTCCGATCGCGATTTCGTCGCGCTTCGGCAATGCCGGGCAGACCTGCATCGCGGCGAAACGCTTCATCGTCGTCGATGCGATCGCCGACGCTTTCGTCGAACGCTTTGTCGCGGCTGCGCAGAAATTGCAGGTCGGCGACCCGATGCTCGACGCAACCACGCTGGCGCCGATGGCGCGTTCGGACTTGCGGACGGAACTGCATGCCCAAGTACAACGCAGCATCGCGGCCGGTGCGAAGTTACTGTTGGGCGGTGAGCCGCTCGCCTTGGCGACGGCGTATCCCGCAACGATTCTTGATCGGGTCGCACCTGGGCAGCCGGCGTATCACGAAGAACTGTTCGGTCCCGCAGCGGCCGTCATTCGTGTGCTTGATGCCACAGATGCGCTCCGCGTCGCCAACGACACCGCGTTCGGTCTCGGTGCCAGCGTCTGGACACGTGACCACGCAAATGGCGAGCAGTTTGCACGCGGTGTCGGCGCTGGCGCCGTGTTCGTCAATGCCCTCGTGCGCAGCGACGTACGCCTGCCCTTCGGTGGCACCAAGTCATCGGGCTATGGCCGTGAACTCGCCGAGCACGGTATTCACGAATTCATGAACATCAAGAGCATTTACGTCGCCTGACGCGCCGCGCCGTCAGACAGGGCCGCGGCGGGAGCTCGAATTCGATGCGGGCATGATCGCGATTCATTTCGGAATTCAATTTCACGCTACCTGTCTACTCGAATCCGTCGGAAAACAGAACACCCGGTGCCATCGCCAGTTTGAACAGGCTGACGATATTGCTGGCCGGACGGCCGACAGCCAATTGCGCGCGCGCGACGTCGTATCCGAAGGGCAGATCGAGGCCGCCGTTCTGGATCGTGCCGCGCACGCTGTTGCTGGCAACGATCGTGCTGCTGACGCCGGCATCGCCATTCGCGAGCGTGATCGCGCCAGCGTCGGTGACGAGCGCGTTGTCCCAAAGCGCGCTGCCGATGGCATAGCTGCTGTCAGCGAATCCGACGACGCCAAATT
>JAYUXS010000087.1:0-5103 GCA_043752845.1 Lysobacterales bacterium
GACCCATCGCAAGCCAAGCGTTCTCGGTATCGCCTCGGGTGCCGTCGCCGGACTGGTCGCCATCACGCCCGCATCCGGTACCGCCGGGCCATGCGGCGCGCTCATCATCGGGTTCGCGGCCGGCGCCATCTGCTTTTTTACGGCGACGACGATCAAGCGCCGCTTCGGCTATGACGACTCGCTCGATGTGTTCGGCGTGCATGCCATCGGCGGCATCGTCGGCGCCTTGCTCACTGGCGTGTTTGCCGCACCGGCCATGGGCGGATTCGGCACCGTCACCGACATCGGGCTGCAGCTGTGGATCCAGTTCAAGGGCGTGGCGTTCACCCTGGTCTACACCAGCATCGTCACCTGGCTGATCCTGAAGCTCGTGGATGTGACGATCGGGCTGCGTGTCGACGCGGATGCCGAGACCGAAGGTCTCGATCTCGCGCTGCACAACGAACGCGGCTACATCATCTGAACGCCCAGACCAGAATCGCCCAGACATGATCGGAGTCCAACCATGAAAATGATCACCGCCATCATCAAGCCGTTCAAGCTCGACGACGTCCGCGAAGCCCTGAGCGAGGTCAATGTCACCGGCGTCACAGTGTCCGAGGTGAAAGGCTTCGGCCGCCAGAAAGGCCATACCGAGCTCTATCGTGGCGCCGAATACGTCGTCGACTTCCTGCCCAAGATCAAGCTCGAAGTTGCAGTGACCACCGACCAGGTCGACCGCGTCGTCGAAGCGATCCAGAACGCCGCGAATACCGGCAAGATCGGCGACGGCAAAATATTCGTCCACGATCTCGACCGCGTCATCCGCATCCGCACCGGCGAAATGGACGGCGACGCGCTCTGATCTGAATGCATCATGCTCTGCTCCTCTCTCCCCTCGCGGGAGAGAGGTCGGGAGAGAGGGGGTGCGGAAGCTCAATCGCGAAAATTGTCGAACTGCAGCGGCACTTCGAATTCGGACTTTCTCAGCAACGCGATCGCCACCTGCAGGTCATCGCGCTTCTTGCTGCTGACGCGCAGCTTGTCGCCATTGATCTGCGCCTCGACCTTGATCTTGGCTTCCTTCATCGTGGCAATGATCTTCTTCGATACGGCTTGCTCGATGCCCTGCTTGACGGTGATGTCCTGACGCGCGCCGGCCAAGTTGACAACCGGTTCGCCGATCTCCAGACAGCGCGCATCGATATGCCGAGCGGTGAGCCGCGCGCGCAGGATGTCCTGCATCTGCTTGAGCTGGAACTCGCTCGGGGCGATGACTTTGACGACGAGCTTGTCCAGTTCGAACGTGGCATCGGTGCCCTTGAAGTCGAAGCGCGTCAACAGCTCGCGGTTGGCCTGATCGATGGCATTGGTGAGCTCGTGCTTGTCGACTTCGGAAATCACATCGAACGAGGGCATGGCGCGCTCCGTGGCAGGAAAGACGCGAAGCGTAGCCGAGGCGCTCGCGATCAACGAATGCGGCGTGTCGTCATGATCGGCTTCTGTCGCCGCAGGTAGGCAAACGCAGTCAGCAACAACAGCAATGGCGTCCCCCAATGCGTCCATTGCAGCAGGCGATGGGCGAAGCCGAGCGGCGGGCCGTGCAACACGTCCATGGCGATTTCCGGCGTCGCCAGCAGGCGCTCGCGCGCTGGCGCAAAGGTCGCTTCGGCCTGGCGTTCGGCGGCATCGCTCCAACCGGCGCTTTCGATGATCCAGCGACCGCCTTGCATGTAGGTCCAGGTAAGAGCGCCCTCGCGCTCGGCTGACCGTTCCGCGATCGGACCGAGATCGTCGATCCGGGTCAGTCCACCCCAGCCGTACATCGCGTGGGCAAGGGTCAACAGAAATGTCGGAAACAGCCAGTGATACGCCTGAATTTTCATGCCGACTCTCCCGTCGCGATGCGCCTAGCATAAGCGGATGCGCGGCACGATTCATGCTTATTGTCCCGCGACCGCCCTGAAGGACTCAAGGCGCGCTGCTAGCATCGACCCATGACGGCCACTGTCCCCAACGCTTCGCCGCCGATCAACTTCGAGGAAGGCGTGCGCGCGGAAATAACGAAACTTTGGCAGTCCCTAGGGGAAGAGTGGACACAGTCTGACGCGGAAAAGCTGGCCGAAATCATCGACAACTGCTTCGAAAACGCACAGGACGCCCAGATCACGCGCCTCGGTGATCTGGCGGCCTATCTCGCTACCTTTGTCGAAACCGGGCGTGCCCCGAACACCGCTCAGCGCATACGTCTGGATGAGTTGGTGTCGAAATTGTCGCAAGCTGACGATAGCCGCGCAACGGTCGGAACGACGTCAACGACTGCTGCGAGCGCGGCTGTCTCCGGCAATGTCACGCCGATTCAAGCTGCTCCGACACCTCGCGCGCGCACCATGCGCAATGCCATCTGCCTGCTCGGCGTCGGTGACCGGCTCGCGCCCGGATTCGAAGCTGCGCTGACTGAACGCGGCTACGAATTGCATCGTTTCGGCGACGCCATCGGTCTGCGCGATTTCCTGAGTACGACCATGCCCGGCGCAGTCGTGATGACGGCACCGCAACTGCGCGCCTTGCCGGCTTTGATGGCACGTTGGCGCGATGCACCGGCGCCTCCATCGGTGGTCGTCCTCTCAGCCGATCGCGATCTCACGCACCGCCTGCTCGCGTTGCGCGCCGGCGCCGCGGCGTTCTTCTCGGCGCCGCTGGACAGTTATCGCATCGCCGCGCGCATCGACGAACTTCTCGGCCGTCAGGATGCGCCGCCGTATCGTGTGCTGATTGTCGAGGACGATCGAGAATTGGCCATCCAGTGCGGGCAATGGGTCGCTGCCGAGGGGATGACCGCGCGCATTGCCGCGCATGGGGCTGCAGCGATTGCGGCGCTCGCGAGCTTCCAGCCGGACCTGGTGCTGATCGATGCGACACTGCCCGATGCGCGTGGAATCGATCTGGTGCAAGTGATGCGTCAACAGGCCGAACACGCGACGATGCCAATCGTGCTCGCCGCCGCCGCAGGTGATGCCAGCGAACGCTTCGACGCCATTGCCGCGGGTGCCGACGAAGTACTGGTGAAGCCGCTCAAGGCGCGCCACGTCGTCGGTGTCATCCGCTCGCGTGTGCAGCGCGCCCAATGGCTGCGTGCCCAGGCCGAAGCCGGTGCCGCGCGCGATCCAAAGACCGGCCTGTACCCGCGCTCGCTGGTGCTCGACCGCATCTCCGGTCGTATTGGCACACAAGGATCTGCGCTGTTGATGATCCAGTTTGACGACATCGCCAGCCTGCGTGAGTCGATCGGCACCAGCGCACTGGCCGCCGTCGATATCGAGATCGGTTTCCGTCTGCGCGAACTGCTCGCGAATCACGACATGGCCTGCGGTCTGCGAGATTTTTCCTGGCTGGTGCTGCTCACGCGCGATCGTCGCGAGATCCTGACGCAACTCGCCGAGCGTATTCGCTTCGCGATCGTCGAGCGGCCGCTGATGCGTGCAAACGAACCGATCGCGGTCTCGGCAAGCATCGGTCTTGTCGCCCTGGACGAGGACCCGCTTGATGCCGACACCGCCGTGCGTGCCGCCGAGCGCGCCTGCACCGACGGCAACGCACGCGGCGGCAATATCGCCCTGTGGTCGGCGCCAGACGAGGCCGCGCAAGTTGACCCGGTGTTGGCGGTGCGCGCCGTGCTCAGCCGACCGCTCGACGTGCGCAATCTGCGTGTCGAATACCGCCCGTTGATTCCGCTGAAGGGCAGCTTGCACGACCAATTCGACTTCCAGTTTTCGCTTGGCAGTGCCGCCAACATCGGCACTCGCGGCAGCTACGGCCTGTGCGCGCTCGTCGCCAATGAACTGGGTGCGCGCAGCGCATTTGAGCGCGCGCGCTTCGAGATCGCGCTGAGCGCCCGCACCGAAGCGCGCAGCGCCAAACACGCATTGCGCTTCCACCTGCCGGTCACCGCCGACTGGTTGCTCGATCAAGCCGAGGCCGATTGGCTGTTTGCCGCGATGAGCGATCGCCATCTCGCCGGTGGCGGCTTCACCTTTGAAATCTCGGGCGCGGAATTGCTCGATCACCGCGAAGCCTTGGGTGCGCCGATTGCCCGCCTGCGGGCTGCTGGCGTGCGCTTCGGCTTGAGCGATTTCGGCCGTGATTTCGCCGCGGTGCACGTGCTCACGCAGTTGCCGGTCGACGTGTTGCGCTTTGACAGCGAATTGCTCGAGGCGACGGCTTCGGCCAACAGCACCAACCCGACCTTGATCGCGCTGGTGCGCAAGGCGCATCAACTCGGTGCCGCGGTGATCGCCCCAGACATGAACACGCTGGAACACGCACACATCTACATGCGCCTCGGCATCGACTACGGCGTCGGCAATGCCTTCGGCCCGGCCCTCACCCAACCGGAATTCGACTTCAACCGTCCCCTGTGGTGATCAAGCCCGTTGTGGTGATCAGATGTGTCGCAGTCCACTGGCTGCAAGCAGATCATCAGCCAATCCGGCACGCATCGTCTCCCACCAATGCGGCCATAACTTGCCGAGCTGTGCGAGTTGGCGAATCGTCGCGCGACAATTCGAGACCCGGTGTTCCGATATCGGCTTGCCCATGGCCTGGCGGTTCGCGCGTTCGACGTTGTCGAGAAACGCGATCCATTCCGGCGGTGCGTGATTCCCCACCAGCCGTCGCGACTCGTCGAAGCCGGCGATCACCGCAGAAATATTGCGGCCTCGCCAAGTCTGCAGATCGGCGCGGAAATCGGCTTCTCCGGCGTGAACGAGATCAGCGGCCAGCGCCGAAAGTGCGGCCATGCGGGTGGCGCGATCCTGTCCGAACATCTGGGTCGCGGCACGCTGCGCGAAATAGCCCAGATAGTGGTTGGCATCGAGCAGCAGTTCTTGCTCGGCACGTTCGCGACGGGCGCGATCTTCCTCTGGGCGATGCCCGATCAGCAGCGGCAAATAGGCGTACGCAGGCGCCGGCTCGATCGCAGAAAGCAGGCCGAAAAATCCGGTGTCATCCGCCTTGCCAAAGCTGCCTGCGAACGGCATCAAGCCGCGCGTGTCGAGCAGCAACGGGGAGTACACCGCAGTACTGGTGATGCGTGCCGCTCTGACGCCCTGCCACAGGCACTCG
>JAYUXS010000088.1:0-2095 GCA_043752845.1 Lysobacterales bacterium
ACGAATGGATCGCCGACAGCTATCCGGCGAACGCGGTGAGCCTGCGGTCGGTGGCCGACGGCAATTTCGTCGTCGTCGACCGCACCGATGGGCGTCAGCAGATCATCGCCGAAGTCGACTACAGCGCCGCCGCGCTCACCCTGTACGAAGGCGCGATCCACATGATCCAATCACTGCCGTATCAAGTCGAACGCCTGGACTGGGCCGGGCGCAAGGCTTTCGTCACGCGCACCCAGGTCGACTACTACACCGACGCCATCGACTACACGCGCCTGAAAGTACTCGAACGCTTCGACGGCGCGATCAGTGGCGCCGGGCATGTACATCACGGCGAAGTGCATGTCGTGCGGCGCGTCTCTGGCTACAAGAAGATCCGCTACTACAGCCACGAAAACATCGGCTATGGCCCGGTCAATCTGCCCGACCAGGAACTGCACACGACTGCTTTGTGGTGGCAGTTGACGCAAGCCGTCCTCGATGGCGAATTCGCGTCGCGACAGGCGGCGCTCGACGGCTTTCTCGGTGCCGCGCATGCCCTGCATATCGTCGCGACGGTGGCGGTGATGGCCGATGCGCGCGATCTGCAGAAAGCCGTAGGCAGTGGTGATGGCGCCTGGTTCGCCGTCGGCGATCAACGCGGTCGTGGCGCACTGCGCAGCGCCGACGGCGTAGCGACACATCCGGAACAGATCGCGCAATTCCAGCCAACCGTGTTCTTGTACGACGCTTATCCGGGCGGCATCGGACTCAGTGAGCCACTGTTCCTGCGACGCGACGAATTGCGCCGTCGCGCATTCGAGCTGGTGCAAGGTTGTGCTTGCCGCAGCGGGTGTCCGGCGTGCATCGGGCCGATCCTCGCGGCGGATGAAGGTGCCGCGGTCACACCGAAACAATTGGCCGCACGCGTGCTCGCCCTGTTGGCGCGGCCATGAGCGCGATCGCCGAACGTCTGCGCCTGCTGCGTGCACAGGCCGGCGCCGAGGCGTTGCCGCTGACGCTCGCGAACGAACTTGCTGCACCGCTGCCGAACCACGCCGGACTGCGGCAGTTGCTGGCACGCCATCGACCGCAGATCGCGACGCCGGCGTCCACTGATCGCGATTTGCCGGGCGATGAAATCGCGCCAGGTTTGCGATATCTCGAAGCGCGCCTGACCTGGTTCACGCTGCCGGAATCGCTGGATGTCGGCGGCGTGCATCGCATCGCGGTCACACAAACCATCGACGCGCAACAACTGCTCGCATTCGACACCGAGACGACCGGTCTGGCTGGAGGCAGTGGCACGCGTGCCTTCATGATCGGTGCGGCCGACTGGCATGCCGGCGCATTGCGCATCCGCCAGTTGTTGATCACCACGCTTGCTGCAGAAGCTTTGATGTTGCGTGAATTCGCGACCTGGCTGCGGCCCGATAGCGCGCTCGTCAGTTACAACGGCAAGAGTTACGACGCGCCCTTGCTGGCGACACGTTATCGCCTCGCGCGTATGGCCAATCCACTCGCGGGTCTGCTGCATCTCGATCTGCTGCATCCGACCCGGCGTCGCTACAAGGGCGTGTTCGCGAATTGCCGGCTCGCGACCATCGAACGCGAACTGCTCGACGTGTTGCGCGAAGACGACCTGCCCGGTGCGGAAGCGCCGGCGGCCTGGCTCACCTATCTGCGCGGCGGCTCCGCGGCCAATCTGCGCCGGGTCGCCACCCACAATGCGACGGATCTGAGCAGTCTGATGAGCCTGTTGCGCAGACTGGCGAATTGACGCGGCGCTAAAGTGCGTGTTTTCGGAGTCGTCGATGTCGAACCAGATCACCCCTGCACCGGCTGCGCGCACATGGCGCGCGGCGCTGCTGCAACGGCTCAAGCGTGCGCCGCTGATCTTCGTCGTGCTTGCCATCGCCGCATTTCTCTACGCGCATGCGTTTTCACCGGAAGCCGAGGACTGGCCGGGTCAGCGCGCGGCATTGGCGTCGCGGGCCATCGTGCCGTTTCCGGTGCAGGTGGCGCGCGAGTCCTTGCTGGCCGACGTGCGTGAACTGGCCTCAGCGAAATATGCCGGGCGGCAGGTCGAGTCTGCCGGCAACCGGTTGGCGCAGGCGTA
>JAYUXS010000089.1:0-5094 GCA_043752845.1 Lysobacterales bacterium
GGTCTCAAACAGGACGAGCGCCGACTGCGCTGGGCCGGAATTGCCTTGCAACTGTTCGCCGGGCTCGCCGCACTCGATATCGGCACACAAACACACGACGCCATCGTCGTGTTGAATCCAACCACGCTTGGCGCCCTCGCGATTGCACTCGCCGCCCTGTTCAGCGCCTGGCGCTATACCTTGGCGCATGCCAGCCATCCGCTGATCGGTGCACTCGCGGCCTACGGCTATCTGGCTTGGTATGTCGGTGGCGTCATCGAAGTCGACCGCGTCGTCGATGGCGTGCAGGAAACCCACGCCGTGTTGGTGCTCGTTGCGCTCAGCGCTGTGCTCGCAGCCGTGCTGCGCACGATCAGCGGGCTGCGCGCGCTGTCGTGGCCGGGCATCGCCCTGATGTGGTCGCTGCCGCTGTTCGTGGCGATGAGCGCCGATGCGGCGCGTTCGCCCTTGTCCGAGCACGGCGCCTGGATCTGGCCGCTGAGCTTCATCAGCGCCTTCGTGGTGCTGCACTGCTTGCGCGATCCGTGGCCGCGTGGTCTCGGCTGGGCGCATGTTGTCGCCTGGCTGAGCGTGCCGCTGATCTTCGCCTTCGAGATCCATGCGCGCACCGGCCTCTATGCCCAGGTCGAATCGGTCGCGTTCGCCGGCATGAGCGGCGACTGGCGCTACGTGCTGACCTTCGCGCCGTTCTGGATCGCACTCGCGGCACTGCTCTCGCGCTTCGATGTGGTCGGCGCGCCGGTACGCGCGGAATTCACGTTGTATCGCCACCGCGCGCTGTGGCCATTGATCGTCGGCAGCATCATCTACACCCTGTTCGCGTGCACGCTGGCCGGACATACGCCGCCGATCAGTTACCTGCCGATCCTGAACCCGCTCGAGCTCAGCCAGATCGCGCTGCTGTTGCTGCTGACGCGCGTCGCGACGCATGAACTTGATGCCGGCGACAGCGACGTGATCCGCGGCATGATCGCCCTGCTCGCCTTCGTCGTGTTGACGGCTGCGGTACTGCGCGGTGTGCATCACGTCGGCAACGAGCCGTGGTCGCTCGACATGCTGACGCGACCGAAAGCGCACGCCGCCCTGTCTTGGACCTGGACCCTGATCGGTGCCGCGGCGATGGGCTTCGGTGCGAAAAAAATGGTGCGCGGCGCGTGGATCGCCGGCGCCATACTGCTCGGCATCGTGCTGGCGAAACTTCTGCTCGTCGACATGCGCTTCCTCGGCACCGTCCCCGGCATCGTCTCAACGGTCGGTGTCGGCCTGCTGTTCGTGACGCTCGGCTACTTCGCGCCGATGCCGCCGCGAGATCAGGAAGCCGCATCATGAAACGCGTCGCCATGAAAGGGCCACTGCTCGCGCTGGCGCTGATGACATCGGCGGCTGAAGCTGCGAAGCCGGACGACTTCGCCTGGCAGTGGCCGCTCGATATCGGCAGCGGTGACGTACATGAACTGGTGTTGACGCCGGAAATCTACGATGCCATCACCCGCACCGACGGTCAGGACATGGCGCTGTTCACAAGCAGCGGCGAGCACGTCAGCTTCGGGCCACTGCCCCAAGCTCCGGACTCGCCCTGGCGCGACGCGCCGTATGCGCTCGAGATCGCGGCCAGCAATCACGAACCGATGGCAAGCGTTGAGGTGCCGGTGGCATTTCCGAGTCCGCAACGGCTGACGCTGGCGCTGCGCTCCCGCGTGCCCGAAGCGGCGGTGGTCCGCGCCCTGCGCGTCAGTTGGCGCCATCGTGCCAGCCTGCCCGCCGACGCCAGTTGGCGCGTCGAGGCCAGTCGCCGACGTGGCGCTGTGCATGCCGAGGTGATGTCGCATTCGTATGCCCTGGCCAGCGGCATCGGCGAGACGCGCCTGATCTTGTCCGACTTCGAGGGCGAAGCGCTGCGCCTGAGCGTTGCACCGGTACCGGCCGATCTCGAGATCGTCAGCGTGCTCGCCGAATACGAGACACCGCCCGGACTCAAGCGCCAATACCGGCGCGCGGCGCTGGTGCGCGACGCGACCACGCCGCACACCTTTCACTTCAACCTGCCGCCATCGTTGCCGGTGAATGCGGCACGCATCCAGCTCGGTGATGGCGGTGCCTTGGCCACGGTGTCGCTCGCCACGCGCGAAGGCGAATGGTGGCGCGAACTGGCACGCGACACCGCATTCGATATCGCCGTTGGCGACGCCAGCGTGGTGCGCAATCGCCTCGCGTTTCCGACGACGCGCAGCCAGCGCTGGCGAGTCAGCGTCGAACCGCCGATCGGTACGCCGATCGTCGAGGTCGGCTATCGACCGGATGTGTTTCTGATCGCACATCAAGGTCCAGCGCAGTTGCTGCTGGTCGCCGGCAGCGCGCGCGGCATCCGCGAATCGTTCCCGATCGATCCGCTGATGAACGAGTTGCGCGCGCAATTCGGTGCCAGTTGGTCGCCGCCACCGGCGATGCTCGGTGCGCGCAGCGAACGCGCCGGCAAGATTGCGCTGAAGCCGCCACCGCCGCCACCGCCCTACCGTGCGTGGTTACTGTGGACGGTGCTTGTGCTGGTCGCAGCCGTGATCGCCTGGCTGGCCCTGCGGTTGCTGCGTGAACCGGCGCACGAGTGAACGCTTGCCGCGCTGCGTCTCGATGCATTCGAGCGCCTTCGCGTCCTTCAGAAAGGCGTGATAGGCGAGACTGACCGCACCGATGTAACCCGCCCAGCCATTGAGGAAATGCCGCTTCAGCAGCCATTGTTTCAGGAACACGATCGGCGGATACCACAGCAGTCGCAGGCGCAGCGCCCAGGCCGATGAGCGCGTCGCGCGCAGCGCAGCGACACCGCTCGAATAGCGATTGATACGCGCCACCTTGCTCGCGATGTCGTGTTCGCCGTCGTGCAAAAGCAAGCCGTCAAGGCGCGCAATGACGCCGGCATCTCGACGCGGTGCGGCGTGGATCGGGTCTTCGCCCATGCGATGGCGACGCCGATCGAACAGGCGCAGGTGCAGATTGTGTTTGCTGTTGCGATGCTGCCAACGCCAGAACATGCGCTCACAGCGCGGCAGTTCGAACCCGGTCGCGAGCGGTGTGTCGAGCGCGGCCAGAATCCGTGACGCCAGTTCCGGCGTAACCACTTCATCGGCATCGAGCAGCAGCACCCAGTCATGCATGGCCTGATCGATGGCGCTCTGCTTCTGCGGGCCATAGCCCTTGAACGGCTCGTGCAGGATGCGTGCGCCGTGGTGCTGCGCAATATCGAGCGTCGCGTCGCTGCTACCCGAATCCAGCACGAGCAGTTCATCGGCGAATTTCAGCGAAGCGAGACAGGCATCAAGCGTGCGGGCATTCTCGAAGGTGGTGACCACCGCCGAGAGCGTGACTCGAGTCATGGCCGCCGGTCGCGCGGCGGCGCCAAGTGCGCGATCCACACCAGCAGCAACCAGAAATACAGGTTCGACCAGAAACTCGAGTAGAACGCGAAATGCGTGTTCAACGGGAACAGCATGGCCAGCATGGCAATGCTGTAGGGCGCCGCGGCGTGTCTGCAATCACGCGAAAGTGCGCGCCATCGGCGTACCAATACGACCAGCAGGGCGAACCAGCAGCCGAGTCCGATGATGCCGGTTTCCGACGCCACTTCCAGAACCCACTGATGCGCATGAAACGCAGCAACACCAGGATTTTCCGCGAGCCACTGATCGTTGGCCGCGGCGTGTTCGATGTAGTCATGGCGGAACGCACGCACGCCGACGCCATTAAACGGGTGCGCGAGGCTCATGCGTGTTGCGGTTTCCCAGATCGACAGGCGATAGGCGAGCGCGGTTTCAATGCTTGCGCGCGAACCTTCAAATGCGGCCAAAGTTCGGTCAACACGCGCGGCGAAGCGTTCGGATACAGCGTAGCTGCCACCGACAAAAGCGCTGCCGGCGAGCGTGGCCAGCAACAGCGCCAACGCGAAGCGTTTCGGCGTCGCCGCCACGCGCCAGATCAGGGCGAGTGTGACAACCGCGAAACTGATCCAGCCGCCACGCGAACCCGCCAGCAGCACTGCGACGGCCGCCAGCGCCCACATCAGCACCGCCATGGCGCGCCCATACCGATCGAGCGCAATCAGCACGGTGATCGGTGCCAACACAGCCAACACCGGGCCGAGCTTCAAATTGTCGTCGCCGAAAATGCCGCTGACCCGATCGGTTTCCAGGGCACCACCAAAGCCGGTGCCGATACTGGCCTGCGCGAGCGCATCGATGACCCAGAACAACACCAACAACGCACTCCACCAAGCCAGTTGTCGCCGCGCCGCCGTGGACGCGAGCGCGTCCACCACAAATACGGCGAACGGCAGGTAGCGCAGGTCGGTGGCGACTTCGAGCCAGCTCTTGTCCGGCGCGACGCTGTCAATCGCCGAAAACAGTTCCGGCAGCCAGTAGGCGAGGAAAGCCCAGATTGCGAGGCGATAGCGCATATCAAGCAATTGCCGCGGATCACGGATCAGGAAAATGATGGCGTAAACCGCACCGATGACGATCGGCAATTCCGACACCCGCCCGAATGGCAACAGCAGCAGCACCGACCACAGGCACAGCACGGCGGCAAGTTGCCGGCGATTGAGATTCATGCGCGCGATGACTCCAGCAGCTCCCGGTAGAGGGCGAGTGTGGCGGCTTGCATCTGTGCGAGTCGATAGGTGTTGAATGCGGCCGGTCGCTCGCCGCTGGCAAGCAACGCGCGTGCGCGTTCGATGAGGGCGGCACGATCGCCAAGCGGCACCGCGCCGCGCGGGAACAGATCGCGCAGTTGTTCGCCCACGCCCGCATGATCGAAACCGAGCACCGGCACGCCGAGATTCAGGGCTTCCACGACCGTGCGTCCGAAAGCTTCGGCATTGGTCGACAACTGCAAGACGAGCGCGCTTGCGGCCATGACATCGCGCACGTCCGGGCGCGAGGCGGTCATCACCACGGCATCGGCGACGCCGTGTTTCTGGGCGTAGCGCCGCAATTCATCGACATAACGTTCACGGCCACGTTCGCGCACGCCGAGCAGGATCAAGCGTGTCTCCAGGCCCGCGTCGCGCAGGCCAGCGGTCAACCGAATCGCTTCGTGATGGCC
>JAYUXS010000090.1:0-2087 GCA_043752845.1 Lysobacterales bacterium
CGCGCGCGGGCGACGCCTTCATGGATGCCGATCTTCTCAGCCAGCGTCAGCAGCTGATCCGCATTCATGCGCTTGAGCTGGGTCAGGCTGGTCGGCGCATCGGCCGGGATGCTGAAGGTCTGGCGCGGTTGCTGCGGCGGCGGCGAGAACTCGCGCTCGCCGTTGCCGGTGATGACCGGTTCGCCGTCACCCTGATCGGTCGGCATGCCGTCATTGCGTGCTGGACGGTTGTCGCGATCCTTGAAGCGGCGGCGGAAACGTTCGCGGCGCGACATGCGCTGCGCGGCTGTGCCTTCGCCACCACCGTCATCGCCAGATCCGTCACCGTCCGGCGACTGACCGTCTTGGGCGTTTCCGTCTTGAACTGCCGGCGCAGGGCTGACCTGCTGCGGCGCGTTTTCCGCGGCGGGCGTTCGCGCTTCGGGTGCCGGCGTATTGCCTGGCTCGGGCACGGACGGTGCGACAACGGCCGCGGCCTGCTTGCGGCTACGGGTCGCTGGTGGCGGGGCCGACTCGGACGCAGCTTTGTCAGCCACGGGCTTTTCGGAAACGGGGGTATCGGCGGCTGGCGCCGTTGAATTTTCGGACACGGTAGGTTCGCGCATGAGCGCTGATCGATTCTGTATGGGGGAGTTGTTGGGACTTCGAGACTTCTCGTCTCGGTCAACGCGACTGCATCAGCGGCCACGCGTGTCGCGCGACAAGTTCATCGCGTTCAGACAGGGTGAGACACTAGCACCGGCGTTGCGCCGCACACAAGCGCAACTTTGATTTGCGATGTTTGCCACCGCCAACCGGTGCGTCGCGACACGACGCACCGTGACCGACACAAACCAACGCCGTCGTTACAGGTTCTTGTCGATCCACTGCGCGAACTGCGACTTCGGCAGTGCGCCGACCTGGGTCGCGTGCACCTTGCCATCCTTGAACATCAGCAGCAGCGGGATATTGCGCACGCTGAAGTTGCGCGCGGTCTTGGGGTTCTTGTCGACATTGAGTTTCACGATCTTCATCTTGCCTTCGTAAGTAGCCGCAAGCTCCTCGAGCATCGGCGCGATCGCCAGGCAGGGCCCGCACCACTCAGCCCAGAAATCGACGAGCACCGGCTCCTGTGATTGCAAAACAGTCGCATCGAAGTTGCTGTCGTCGGCATGGGCAATCAGATCACTCACTGAAATCTCCTTGATGGGCGCGGGCTTGCGCCGGCATTGCGGTACACTTGGAAGGTCGCGCGGCGGCCTCGATCGGATCGATCGGCCACGCGCGCTTGCCGGGGATGATGGATTGTCGTCTCCACTTGGGATGCGATCAAGCGTGTTCCCGACCTGTCCGCGGTGATGCGGGCGAAATCGCGCCGCTCAAGGCCGCGCGCCAAGGCGATAAAAAAAGAATGTCCGACAAACCGCTGACCGATATCTGCTTCGAGAATTTTGGCCTCCACCCGTCGCTGCTGAAGGGCCTGGAAGACGCCGGATTCATCCGCTGCACGCCCATTCAGGCGATGTCGCTGCCGATCACCCTGCTCGGCCGCGATGTCGCCGGCCAGGCGCAAACCGGCACCGGCAAGACCGCCGCCTTCCTGGTGTCGATGTTCAATCGACTGCTGACCAAGCCGGCGCGTGCCGATCGCCGTGACAACGAGCCGCGTGCGGTGATTCTCGCGCCAACGCGCGAACTCGCCATCCAGATCGAGAAGGATGCGCAGCAGATCGGCCGCGACCTCGGTCTGCGCATTGCGCTGATCTACGGCGGTGTCGATTACGACAAGCAGCGCACGCAACTGGCCGGCGGCGTCGATGTCGTCATCGCCACGCCGGGGCGGCTGATCGACTTCGCGAAGCAGCATGTGGTCTCGTTGCGCGCCGTCGACGTGGTCATCCTCGACGAGGCCGATCGCATGTTCGATCTCGGCTTCATCAAGGACATCCGCTTCCTTCTGCGGCGCATGCCCGACCCGCATGAGCGCCAGAACATGTTGTTCTCGGCCACGCTCAGCCACCGCGTGCTCGAACTGGCCTACGAGCACATGAACGAGCCGGAAAAAGTCGTCATCGAATCGGAAACGGTGACCGTATCGCGCGTGCGCC
>JAYUXS010000091.1:0-5079 GCA_043752845.1 Lysobacterales bacterium
TCCGGGACAAGATGCGGGCGGCCCTGATCGAAAAACAGGTCGCCGTAGTCGATCACATGCAGCCGATCGAACGGGTCGAAGTCCCAGGCGTACGGGCGACACCAGGCCAATGAGGCCGATGCGGCACGGATGGCGCGCGGACCAAGGCGGGTACCAGGGCGGTTCGTCGTCGCGAGATCGAAGGGAATGCCGAGCACGGCGACATCGACGCCCGCGAGCTCCTTCGTGTAGGTCCGGCGCAGAAAGCTGAGCGCGCCGGAGTAGGTCGGTTCAGCGCGAGTGCCATAGGGCGACTCGCGCGTGAAAGCCAGATCTGTCGCGGCAGGCGTGTATGGCGTGTCGGCGGCCGTCATGGCGTAGGTCAGGCCAGCGCTTTTGCCGCTGGCACGTAGTCGTAGCCGAGATCCTTGGCCACCGCTTCGTAGGTGATCTTGCCGGCGTGCACATTCAGGCCGTTCAGCAGATGCGCATCGTCGAGCATCGCCTGCTTGCCCTTGTTCGCGAGTTGCACCGCGAACGGCAGCGTCGCATTCGTCAGCGCGAACGTCGAGGTGCGGGCAACGCCGCCCGGCATGTTCGCGACGCAATAGTGGATGACGCCATCGACTTCATACGTCGGCGTCTGATGCGTCGTCGCCTTGCTGGTTTCGAAGCAGCCACCCTGATCGATCGCGACGTCGACCAGCACCGAGCCCGGACGCATCAACGAAAGATGTTTTCGCGAGACCAGCTTCGGCGCGGCAGCACCCGGGATCAGCACCGCGCCGATCACCAGATCGGTCATCGGCAGCAGATCTTCGATCGCGTCGATCGTCGAATACAGTGTCGTGATCTTGTCGCCATACAACTCATCGAGATACTTCAGGCGATCGAGCGAGCGATCGAGAATCGTCACACGCGCGTTCAAGCCCATGGCCATGCGCGCAGCATTGATGCCGACGACGCCGCCACCGATCACCAGCACTTCCGCCGGTTTCACGCCGGGCACGCCGCCGAGCAATACACCGGAACCACCTTGCGCTTTCTCGAGCGCATGCGCACCGGCCTGGATCGACATGCGGCCCGCGACTTCCGACATCGGCGCCAGCAGCGGCAGGCCGCCCTTGCGATCGGTCACGGTCTCGTAGGCGATTGCGGTGCAGCCGGACTTCACCAGCGCTGCAGTCTGGTCCGGGTCCGGCGCGAGATGCAGATAGGTGTACAGCAGTTGGCCCGGGCGCAGCATCAGGCACTCGGCCGGCTGCGGTTCCTTGACCTTGATGATCATGTCGGCGCGGGCAAAGATCTCGGCCGCAGTGTCGACGATGTTCGCGCCGGCTTTCTCGTACATCTCGTTGGTCAGGCCGATCGACTTGCCGCCATCGCGTTGCACCATGACCTGGTGACCGTGATGCGTCAGTTCGCGCGCGCCAGCAGGCGTGAGGCCGATGCGGTATTCGTGATTCTTGATTTCCTTGGGTACGCCGATCAGCATGATTCGCCCTCCCGGGGCTGTAGTGAATTACGCAGTGGCGCGGATCGTATCCGCGAGCGTCGAGAAAATCCTGTCGATGTGCGATTTCTCGAGAATGAGCGGCGGCGACAGCGCGATCACGTCGCCGGTGGTGCGGATCAGCAGATCCTTGTCGTGGAAGCAGGTCGTGAACACGTCGAAGCCGCGCGCACCGACCTTGCCCTCGCGTGGCGCCAGCTCGATCGCGCCGATCAGGCCGTAATTGCGGATATCGATCACGTTCGGCAAGCCCTTCAGCGAATGGATGCCATCCGCCCAATAATTTTCCAGCTCGATCGCGCGCTCGAACAGGTTTTCCTCGGCATAGATGTCGAGGGTGGCGAGCGCCGCGGCGCAGGCAAGTGGATGGCCGGAATAGGTATAGCCATGGAACAGCTCGATCGCGCCTTCGGGGCCGTGCATGAAGGTGTCGTGGATCTGCTTCGATGCAATCACCGCACCCATCGGCACGCTGCCGTTGGACAGGCCCTTGGCGCAGGTGATCATGTCCGGCGTGACGCCGAAGCGTTGCGCCGCGAAAGCCTTGCCGACGCGACCGAAGCCGGTGATGACCTCGTCGAAGATCAACAGGATGCCGTGCTTGTCGCAGATTTCGCGCAAGCGCTTCAGGTAACCATCCGGCGGAATGATGACGCCTGCACTTCCCGCAATGGGTTCGACGATGACTGCGGCAATCGTGCTCGCATCATGCAACGCGACCATGCGTTCCAGGTCCTCGGCAAGTTCGATGCCATGCGGCGGCAGTCCTTTGCTGAACGCATTGCGCGCGATGTCGAGCGTGTGCCGCATATGGTCGACGCCGGGCAGCAAGGGACCGAAGAACTTGCGGTTGTTCGGCAAACCACCGACCGAGATGCCGCCGAAGCCGACGCCGTGATAACCCTTTTCGCGACCGATGAAGCGGGTGCGTTGGCCTTCGCCGCGCGCGCGGTGGTAGGCGAGTGCGATTTTCAGCGCGGTGTCGACCGATTCCGAGCCGGAATTGGTGAAGAACACATGCTTGAGTGGATCCGGTGCGATTGCTGCAAGCCGCTCCGCGACCAGAAATGGCAATGGATGGCCCATCTGGAAGGTCGGCGCGAAGTCCATCGTCGCGATCTGCTGTTGCACCGCGGCGACGATACGATCGCGCCCATGACCGACATTGCAGCACCAGAGTCCGCCGGTGCCGTCGAGAATTTCGCGACCGTCGACCGAGGTGTAAAACATGCCCTTGGCCGACGCGAGCAGCCGCGGCTTGGACTTGAACTGGCGATTCGCACTGAACGGCATCCAGAAGGCGTCGAGGTGCTCGGGTTGCGCGGTCGCCTGCGCAGCGTAATGGGCGGCAAGTTGCTCGGTCATGACGGATGTCTGCGAACGGTGAAGAGGAGCGGAACGCTATCAGTGTCAATTAAACTTTACAACGTAGCGCCGATGGTGGACGCTTCGGTCCCCAAGTGTTCAGTATTTCGCATCACTGGCGCCGTTTGAGCAGCCCGGTGAGCAGCCCGGTTTGATCAGGAGCAGGTTTGACGTGGATATCGGACTTCGTCTGCAAGCGGTACGCAAGATCAAGGGCCTCAGCCAGCGCGAGTTGGCCAAGCGTGTCGGCGTGACCAACAGCACGATTTCGTTGATCGAGCAGAACAAGGTCAGCCCCTCGGTCAGTTCCTTGAAGAAGGTGCTCGACGGCATCCCGATGTCGCTCGCCGAATTTTTCACCGCCGACTTTGCGGTCAGTGGCATTGACAGTCCGTTCTACCAGCCGGACGAAATGCCCGATCTCGGCACCGCAGGCATTCACTATTACCTGGTCGGCCAGCGCCGACCGAACCGACAAATGACGATGCTGCGCGAAGTGATGCCGCCGGGCAGCGACACTGGTGCCGAAATGATCGTGCACGAAGGCGAAGAGGGCGGGGTCGTGCTTGCCGGTCGCGTCGAGATCACCGTCGGCGACACCCAACGCGTGCTTGGCCCAGGCGAGGCCTACTACTTCGAATGCAATCGACCGCATCGCTTCCGCACCGTCGGTGATACCGACGTCATCATCGTCAGCGCCAGTACGCCGCCGACGTTTTAGGAGTTCACCATGCCGAGCCTCACCCAATCCGACTGGCAAGCCCGCGCCGCGACACTGCGCATCCCGACCCAGGCCTTCATCGACGGCAAGTACGTCGCTGCAGCGAACGGCCAGACCTTCGACTGCGTGAGCCCGATCGATGGCCGCGTGCTGGCCGCTGTATCGCGTTGCGATGCGCTTGATGTTGATCGCGCCGTCAATGTCTCGCGACGCATGTTTGCGTCCGGCGCCTGGAGCGAAACCAAACCCACGCATCGCAAGAAGGTGCTGGTGAAGTTCGCGCAGTTGATTGATGCGCATGGCGAAGAACTGGCGCTGCTCGAAGCGCTCGACATGGGCAAGCCGGTGATGGATGCGCTGAGTGTCGACGTCGCCGCGAGCGTGCGTTGCATGAGCTGGACCGGCGAAGCGATCGACAAGGTCTACGGCGAGATCGCTTCCACCGGCAATGACGAACTGGGATTGATCACGCGCGAACCGCTTGGCGTGATCGGTGCGATTGTGCCGTGGAATTTCCCGATGCTGATGGCGGTGTGGAAGATCGCGCCGGCATTGGCGATGGGCAATTCGGTAGTGCTGAAGCCGTCGGAAAAATCACCTCTCACTGCGCTGCGTCTCGCGGAGCTCGCGATCGAAGCAGGTATCCCGGCGGGCGTGCTCAATGTGTTGCCGGGCTATGGCCTGGAAGCAGGCGAACCGCTGGCCTTGCATATGGACGTCGACGGACTGGTGTTCACCGGATCGACCGCCGTCGGTCGCCATCTGCTGCAATGTGCGGGTCGCTCGAACATGAAGCGTGCCTACATGGAATGCGGCGGCAAGAGCCCGAACCTGGTGTTCGCCGATGCGCCCGATCTCGACAAGGCGGCGGAAGCGGCAGCCATGGGCATTTTCTACAATCAGGGCGAGGTGTGCACCGCAGCATCACGCTTGCTCGTCGAGCGCTCGATCAAGGATGAATTCGTCGCGAGTGTGGTCGAAGCCGGTCGCAAGATGCAGCCGCGCCATCCGCTCGATCCCGCTGCGCCAATGGGCGCGATGGTTGACGAGGGCCAGACGCAACGCGTGCTCGGCTACATCGAAAAGGCCAAGTCCGAAGGCGCGACGCTCGCACTCGGCGGGCAGCGCGTACACCCGGTCGGCGGTGGTTGCTACATCCAACCGACCGTGTTTGACCACGTCGCACACGATCACACCATCGCCCGCGAAGAAATTTTCGGGCCGGTGCTGTCGGTGATCGGATTCGACAGCGAAGAAGAGGCACTGCGCATTGCCAACGACAGCGACTTCGGTCTCGCCGCCGGCGTGTGGACGCGTGACATCAGCAAGGCGCATCGCGTCGCCAGAAAACTTCGCGCCGGCAGCGTCTGGGTCAATTACTGGGACGGCGGCGACATGACCGCACCTTTCGGCGGCTACAAGCAATCCGGCAACGGTCGCGACAAATCGCTGCATGCCTTCGAGAAATACACCGAGGTCAAGGCGACGTGGATCAATCTGG
>JAYUXS010000092.1:0-11421 GCA_043752845.1 Lysobacterales bacterium
GAAATCGACCAGTTGCCAAACGCCTGCACGCGCGCCATAACCAGATTGAACTGGACGTCCTGGCTGTCGAGGAAACTGATCTGCGACAGGGTCAGCAGCAACAGACCAATGGCGATCAACAACAGCTTGAGCGGATGCACGTGTTTGGCGCGAGCGCCGAGCACGAACTCGCGTGCGATCACGCCCGGCGAATGCGCAAGCCGCCACGCCGCCTTGACGATGCCGAACTCGAATACGCGATAACTCTGCCAGGCCTCGCTGCGCACCGCACCGAGATCGAGGCGCGGCGCCCGCTTCTGACCGCACTGGCCACAATACGGCGTCGTCAATGCGACGCCGCAGTTGTGGCAGACCGGCGCCGCGAAGTGCGCAGCATCGGACACAGCTATGGGTTTGCGGTCGCTCATGCGCGGGGCGTCATTGGTTCGCGACCGGATTAAGAACCGCTGAGCTCGAAGTTGTCAAACACGGCGCTGGTGCCGGCGGTCTTTTCGCCCATCACGATCAGGCCGCTTGCGCCTTTGGAAAGATCGGCATCGCTGGCATTGGCTACTTCCTCGCCATCAAGCGAAAGCGCCAACGTACTTCCCTCGCAACGTGCACTGATCTGCACGTCGGCGATATTCGGCATCGCGCCTTCGAAGCGGCCCGTTGCCAGCTGCTCGGCATGCCCATCCTTGACCTTGAGAATGGCGTAACCATGACCGCCAGAGACCATGAACGCGTAGAAATTGTTGGTGTCCTGATGGCGACAGACCACGCCTGCGGTCCCCTGCCCGACCCCGGTGTACAGGAACACGTTGGCAGCGACGCGCACAGCGGCGCCATCGACCTGTTTCGGCGCGCGCACGATGCCATAGGTGGCGTCGTCGAGCGGCGTCATCTGATAGCCGCCGCTGCTGTCGTACAACGCGATGCCATTGGCCTTGTGGTCGGCGACCTGTGTATTCACCCAGCCGCTGGACGGATCGGAGAAGTCGTCGCTGAAGCTGCCAGCCGCGACGGCGATCGTCGGCGTGACGAGACTCGCGATCGTGGTGAGGAAGATGCAGATGCGGGACGTCGGGTTCATTGCGGGTCTCCTTGTTGCGGCACCATGCCGCGTCATCCAGCAGTACGCAGTGGCGTCGTGAATTCTCCGCGCGCCGGAAAATAAATCTGACGCGGAGAATTCGCTGCGGTTTTGCGTACGGTCGGCAAATCCCATGCGATATCGCCTCATGCAGCCCTACCTGTTCCGACGAATACCCCCCGGTCGCGGCGCTGCATCCTCGGCATTCGCCTCGTTGGCATCGCCGCCGGGAGGCTGCACATGGCCTGCGCCGGTCGTATGCTTCGTGCATGGGGACCGAATTCGACAACATCACCGGCTGGTTGAACGATTGGCAGCAAGGTGACGCACTGGCCCGCGACCGCGTGTTTTCGCGGCTGTACGCCGAGATGAAGCGCATGGCGGCGGCTGTGCTGCGCTCGGAATCCGGCCATGACACCCTGCAACCGACGGCCCTGCTGAACGACGCGCTGATGAAGCTGCTGCAGGCGCGCGCGCCGGACGTCGAAGACCGCGGGCATTTTATCCGCGTCGTCGCCCGGGCGATGCGCCAGATCCTGATCGATCGTGCGCGCCGCAAGCTCGCCGAAAAACGTGGCGGCGGCGTGGTACCGGAATCGATCGACGATGTCGATGTCGCCGGCCTCGGATCACCCGACGAACTTGTCGCACTCGACGACGCACTCTGCGTGCTTGCCGAGCTCGATCCGCGCGCCGCCGCTGTCGTCGAAATGCGCGTGTTCGCAGGCTTGACGATCGAGGAAACCGCGAAGGCACTCGAGATCCATCCCTCTGCAGTCAATCGCGAATGGGCGCATGCCAGCGCTTGGCTACGAGAGCAGTTGGGCGATGGCCACGGCGCACGATCCTGAAACCTACGCGCGCTTGAAAGCCGCGTACTTCGAACTCGAGGCATTGCCCGACGCGGCACGCGCGCAGCGTTTGGCGGAACTGCACGCGCGCGATCCGACGTTCGCCGCCGCACTGGCGCGACGCCTGAACCCGGAGGCCGGACCTGCGGACCTGCTGACACGCGCGGTCGAACCGGAAAGCGTGCCGCAAATCGCCGGTTACCGTGTGCTGCGCGAACTTGGCCGCGGCGGCATGGGCCGCGTCTGGCTCGCCGAGCGCGCGCTCGATGGCGCCACGCAACCGGTCGCGCTCAAGCAGATTCTGCACGGCCGCTGGGACGAAGCCGATCTGCGCCGTTTTCAACGCGAACGCCGCATCCTCGCCGCGCTTGATCATCCGAACATCGCCGCCTTGATCGATGGCGGCCGCGACCAATCCGGCGCGCCCTATCTGGCGACGACGTATGTCGATGGCGTCGCCCTCGACCGCCACTGCCGCGACAACCACATCGCCCGGCGCGAGCGTGTGCGTCTGCTGCGCGACGTCGCCAGCGCGGTCGCGCATGCGCATCGCAATCTCGTCGTGCATCGTGACCTGAAGCCGGCGAACATCCTGGTGACGCGCGACGGCGTGCCCAAACTGCTCGACTTCGGCATCGCGCGCCTGCTCGACGAAGCCGCGATCACCACCACCGGCCCAAGCCAGATGACCTTGCGCTATGCCGCGCCCGAACAGGTGCAACAGGGCGTTGCCGCAGCGGGCACCAGCGTCGATGTCTACGCGCTTGGCGTATTGCTGTACGAATTGATCGCCGACGCTTCGCCCTATGGCGACTACGGCAACACGGCCGGGCTGCTGCTCGCGATTCTGGAAAAGCAGCCGGCACCGCCCTCACGACTGCGCGCGCAGCAGGTCGACCGCGACCTCGATGCCATCTGCCTGCGCGCCCTGCGCAAACGACCCGACGATCGCTACGCGAGTGCCGATGCTCTTGTCGCCGACATCGATCGCTGGCTCAACGGTGATCCGGTGGAAGCACGCCGTGAGGAACGCGGCTACCGTTTGCGCGCCGTGCTGCGCCGCTACTGGGTTGTCGTCGCGGCGGTGATTGTCCTGCTCGCCGCGATTGCCGGCTTTGTCGCCTTCCATGTCGCCGCACTGGACCGCCAACTCGCCGAGACCGAACGTGAGCGCGACAAGGCCAAGGCGGTGTCCTCATATTTCGAAGAATTGTTCGCATCCGCGAATCCGTCAGCTACGCGCGCTGGCGAATTGACCGCGAAGGACCTGCTGTCGCTCAGCGTCGCGCGACTTGAGGAAGGCGATCTCACAGGCATGGACGATGACGCCCGGGCGTCGATGTTCCATGCGGCCGGACGCATCATGCGAACGCAAGGCCTGGCGGACGAAGCGGCGCGCATGTTCGATCGCGCGCTGGCGCTATGGCTGGCGCTGCCCGCCGTCCCGGAAAACGAAGTCGCCGACGCCTACAACGAACGTGCGATGGTGCACTTCGGCCGCGGCGAATACGAGCAGACGCTCAAGGTGCTGGCGAAGGCGCTGGATCGCCGCAATGCGATGGCCGATCGCGGCAGCGTGCAACGCGGCGTCCTGCTGCAGCTGCGCTCGGTCTGCCTGCGCACGATGGGTCGCAATGCCGAAGCGATCGACGCGTTGTCGGAATCCGTCGATGTGTTGGCCGGACAACTGCCGGAAAGCCGCGCCAACTATGCGACTTCGCTCGGCAATCTCGGCACCATTCTGGTCAGCGAAGGCGAACTCGACGTCGGGCACGCCAAGCTCAAGGAGTCCCTGACCCAACTCGCCCTGCTCAAGCCGGAACGGACGCAACTGGTGCTGTCGCTGCGCCGCAACTACGCCATGAGTCTGCGCGAACTCGGTCGCTTCGACGAGGCGAATCGCGAATACGTCGATCTGTTGAAGCGTATGCGCGAGTTCTTCGGCAACGAACACGTCGAAATCGCTCGCACCCAGCACTCGCTGGCGCAAACGCTGATGGTGCAGGGCCGCCTCGACGAAGCCGAACGCGCACTCAGTGAAGCCGAACGCGTCGAGCTCGCACTCGGCAACCGTGAAGACCCGCGCCTGCTCGCCTATCGGGCCGATCGTGCACGTATCCATATCGCCCGCGGCGAACACGCCGTCGCGATCGAACTGCTGAAGCCGGTGCTGGCCCAGCGCGAGGCTGGCGTCATCAGCGAACGCAGCAATATCGATGCAGAACGCGCGGCATTGGCGCATTCGCAATGCCAGCTGGAGGCAAGCAGCGAACTTGTCCAGGCCATGCGCGACGCGGCCGAGCGCATGCACAAAAAACCACCACTACCGCGCGCATTGATCGGCCAGACCGAGGGCTGGGCAACACAATGTGCAACTGCGCTGTCACCCGCCGGGGTCGGCGCCCAGCAATAGCGTGGCCGGCGGCGGCAGCCAACTGTTGTGGCAGCCTGCTACCGACTTCACCGAACTATTCTCTGGCAACGCTAGACTTGGGCCGTGAGCTCCGCCATCCGCCAGGCCCAGAAATTTCTGCTGCTCGTCGCCCTCTTCATCGCGGGCGCGTGGCTGGCGACGTGGTTCGTCTCGGGACCGGATCAGGTCACACTGATCTGGCCGCCGGCCGGCATCGCGATGGGTGCGCTGATCGTCTACGGCTGGCGCTGGTGGCCGTTCATACCGGTCGCGGTGCTGGTGTTTCATCTCACGCTCAATCCGGTACCGGCGCTCTTCATTCCGTTCTCGATGGCGGCGAACTTGTCCGCGGCGTTGATTGCCTATGCCTGGGTCGCACGACGCGCGCCGCATGCGGTCGAGCATCTGTCGATGCGATCGGGGTTCATCTTTCTGCAGGCGGCCTGCATCTCGTTGGTCGTCGGTGGCGCGATCGGCGCCGCTGGGCTGGTCATAGCCGGCATGGTTCCGCACGAATCTTTTATAAGTGCCTGGTTGCAATGGTCGCTTGGTGACCTGTTCGGCGTGGTCGCCGTGTTGTCGAGCGTTCTGATCGGCGCACGCTGGTTCAGCTGGCGCGAGCGCGTCGCGCAGCCCATGCACCTGGCGCGCCCCCGCGAAAAAGCGATCTGGCTGATCGTGTTCCTGTTGTCGCTGGTGCTGGTCGCGTTCGCAGCACGCCAAAGCGGCGCCTATGCCCTCGGCTTCACCAGCCTGCCTTTCGTTTTCGTGATCTGGAGCGCAGTGCGTTTTTCGCCGCCCTGGACCTCGTTCGGCAGCACTGCCGCGGGCCTGTATCTGGCGACCTTGATCGGTCTCGGCTACGCCGGTTTGAGCCCGCCCAAGGACCTCGGCAGCGTCGTCATTCTGGTCGCCTTCCTGTGCATGATCACGGCTGCGCCGCAGATCGTCGCCGCGGCCGCCCATGAAAACCGCGTGGCCAGTTGGCGTGCCATCCGCCGTGCCATGACCGACAGCCTGACTGGACTCGCCAATCGTCCTGCGTTCGAAGACCAGACGCGCCGTGCCATCCGCGCGCATCCGCATGAACACATGGCCTTGGCCTATGTCGACCTCGACCAATTCAAACTCGTCAATGACACCGTCAGCCATGCCGTCGGCGACGAAATGCTGCGTTCGCTGGCGGCCGTCATCCGTAGCGAACTGCGCGAAAAGGACGTGCTGGCGCGTCTTGGCGGTGACGAATTTGCGCTGCTGTTTCGTGCCGTCGGCAGTGAAGAAGCGGAACGCCTGGCGCGACAGATGCGCGCGGCGATCGCGAATTTCCGCTTTGCGCACGAAGGCCGCTTGATCGCGCCGACGGCGAGCATCGGTGTGGTGCCGTTTCTCGCCGCCGATGCCGAATTCGCGACCCTGTTCGCGCATGCCGACGCGGCCTGCTACATCGCCAAGGAACTCGGTGGCAATCGCGTGCAACTGGCGGCAGTCGACGAGAAGCTGCTGATCAACCGCCGCAATGCCATGGACTGGGCGGTGCGTCTCGGCGACGCCATCGACAAGGGTCGGTTGCAACTCTACGCACAGAGCATCGAGAGCCTGAAGCCGGGCCCCAAGCGCGGACGTCACCTGGAAATCCTGCTGCGTGTGCATGATCCGGACAGCGGTGAACTGCTCGAACCCGGGCCTTATGTCGCGGCTGCCGAGCGCTTCAAGTTCGGGCCACGACTGGATCGCGCCGTGATCAACCAGACTCTGGAGTGGCTGGAAGCGAATTCGGACATCGCCCAGACCATCGAACTGGTCAGCATCAATCTTTCCGGCGCATCGGTTTCCGACGACGAGTTCGCGCAATTCCTGGAACGGCGCATTACGGCGAGCACGTTGCAGGCGCACCAGTTGTGCTTCGAAATCACCGAAACCAGCGCAGTGCGCGACCTCGCCCAGGCGCAGCGCTTCATCCAGCGCGTGCGCGCACTCGGCTGCCGTTTAGCGCTCGACGACTTCGGTGCCGGCTTCTGTTCGTTCGCGTATCTGAAGTCGCTGGATGTCGACTTCTTCAAGATCGATGGCGGCTTCGTGCGCGAAATCCACACCTCGCCGCTGGCCATCGCCATCGTCCGCTCGATCGCCGAAATCGCCCGCGTGATGCGCAAGCAGACGATTGCCGAGTACACCGAATCGGAAACGATCCGCGCCCAACTGATCACGCTCGGCGTTGACTACGCACAGGGCTACGCGATCGACCGACCGATGCCGCTCACGCAATATTTCGCGTCGCCGGAACCGGATGTCGCGCTGCGGAGGGCGTCATGACACGTTGCCTGTCGTTGTCACTTCTGCTCTTCGCTGGATTGCTCGCCAGCACACCGTCCGAAGCCAAGCGTCTGTATCAATATCGCGACGCGAACGGCGTGCTGCATGTCACCGACAAGCCGCCTGCAGATGCCAGCAAAGTCACCGACATCAAGAAGACGCTGATCAACGCCGAGGAACAGAACATCGTCGAGATGTTCACCAACGATGTCGGCAAGGAACACACGATGACCTTCCTCAACAAGACCGCCGGGCCGGTCGGCATCGAACTCGAATTCGTCGACTCGATCAATGTCGCCTCCGAGCCGCCACTGCCGCTGCACACCGTGCTCGGCGGATTCGAACAGCGCGTGGTCGCCAAGGCATTTCCAGCCGACCGCCTCCAGGATTCGCGCTTCGGGCTGCGCTATCGCGCGGCCCCCGGCGACCCGAGCGCTCAACACGACGACAACGTGCGCTATTCGGTGCCATTCGCACCCAGCGCTCAGTTCGTCATGGCACAAGGCTTCAATGGTCCGTTCACGCACACCGGGCCGCAGTCACGCTACGCCGTGGACCTGGGCGTGGATGAAGGCACGCCGGTCCTAGCGGCACGCGAGGGCATGGTGATGATGGTCGAAGAAGACTTCTTCGGCGCTGGCACCGACAAGGAAAAATTCGCCACCCGCGCCAACCACATCCGCATCCTGCACAGCGACGGCTCGATGGGCGTCTATGCGCATCTGATGCTCGAATCGGCTGCGGTCGCGCCCGGCCAGAAAGTACGGCGCGGACAAAAACTCGGCCTGTCCGGCAACACCGGGTTTTCCACCGGACCGCACTTGCACTTCGCGGTGCAAGTCAATCGCGGGCTGGAACTGGTATCGGTACCGTTCCGATTCGAGGGCGATGCGATCGTGCTCGAGTAGCGGGTCAACCGGTTACGCGCGCATCAAGCCCGCATCAATCGATTCCTGCCGGCCCCTTTGGCCTTGTACAGCGCCTTGTCGGCCGCGGTCATGACTTCCTTGGCGAGCTTGCGCTTCTCGGCGCGTTCGGCGACGCCGAGACTGACCGTCACCCGCACTTCCCTGGGTTTTCCCGGCTTGCCGTCGAGCGTCGCCGGACGAATGCGGATGGCGCGCTTTTCGATGGCGAGGCGCGCTGCCTCGAGCGTGTCGTCGGCGTTCTCGATCGCGCCGTCGACAAACAGCACGCAGAATTCTTCCCCACCGTAGCGATAAGTCGAGCCCCCGGAATGGCGTCGCAGTTCGGCCGCCACCTCGCGCAATACGACATCGCCGGCGGAATGCCCATGGGTGTCGTTGAACGACTTGAAGTGATCGATGTCAACCATCGCGATCGCAAAATGACCGCTGAGTCGCTCCATGGCCTCATCCAGCGCGCGCCGATTGCGCAGACCCGAGAGCGCATCGACAAAGGCCATGCGATAGGCACCGCCGAGCATGCCGAGCACGAAGCCGAGGCCGGCCAGGCACAGCGCCATTCCGCTGCGCTCTGCGTCCATCCAGTTTGCGAAGGCGATGGCGAGCGCAAGCAGACCGGTAACGGCCGCGATCTCGCTGATCTGGCCGCGCAGCACCCAGCGCACCAGGCAAACGAACGCGGCGGCGAACACCATCCACATCGCTCCGCGGCCGGCGTCGCTGCCCGGCCACAAGCCGATGAGAACGTGGTTCAAGCCCTGGCTGACATGCGCCGGCGCATGCAGGCTGATCACCAGTGCGAATGCGAACAACAACAACCACCCGGCATTGCGCTTTGTGCGCCAACGCGCTTCGGGGATGGCGGCGGCGGTCAGCAACAGGATCGGCGCGAGCGCGAGCACCGATTCCAGTACGCGGACACCGCCATCCAATCGCGCGAACGACGACACCAGCAACACGCTCGCGAGCAAGATCAGGCGATGCCGCGAGAACCCGATCGCGAGCACAAGAGAAAGCGCGGCCAGCGCGATGGCAGACCCGGAGATCATCGTCATGGATAGGCGGAAAACTAGCATGCGACCGACCCGCGGCAACAGTCGACGGCGTCACTTCGATAAGCCCCTTCAAACCGGCACAGCACCATCCGGCAGATTGAGTTCGCGCGGGGGCTCGTCGGCGTTGACGACGGGGCGCATGTGTTCGAGGGCTGCGTCGGCGGCGCTGGCGTTGGCTTCGGGGACCCACACCGAGACGTAGCCGGGCAGCAGACCGAAGCCGCCGCTCAGGGCTTCACCGTGGATTTCTGCGGGAATGCCGCCTTCCATGAGTTGATCGCGCACCAGGTGTGCGTCGATCACGTTTTCGGCGACGTAGACGCAGCGCATGCGGCTACTGTTCGATCAATTCGACGCCGTCCAGACCCTGCGACAGCGTATGCGCATCACCACCCTGCGCGAGTTTGATGCGCAGGCGCACTTCGTTCGCGGAGTCGGCATGGCGCAGTGCGTCTTCGTAGGAGATCTCGCCCGCCTGATACAGCTCGAACAGACTCTGATCGAAGGTGCGCATGCCGAGATTGGTCGACTCCTTCATCACTTCCTTGATGCGATGGATTTCGCCATCGCGGATGTAGTCCTGGATCAGCGGCGTACCGAGCAGGATTTCCATCGCCGCTCGGCGCGACTTGCCATCCGGCGTCGGCACCAGTTGCTGCGCGACCACGCCTTTCAGGTTCAGCGACAAGTCCATCAGCAGCTGCGGACGGCGGTCATCGGGAAAGAAGTGCAACACACGATCGAGCGCCTGGTTGGCATTGTTCGCATGCAGGGTGCACAGGCAGAGATGGCCGGTTTCGGCGAACGCGATCGCGTGTTCCATGGTTTCGCGGGTACGCACCTCGCCAATCAGGATGACGTCGGGCGCCTGACGCAAGGTGTTCTTGAGCGCGTTTTCCCAGGAATCGGTATCGATGCCGACTTCGCGCTGGGTGATGATGCAACCCTCGTGCTTGTGCACGAATTCGATCGGGTCTTCAATCGTGATGATATGGCCGGTCGAATTCTGATTGCGATAACCGATCATCGCCGCAAGCGAGGTCGATTTACCGGTACCCGTCGCACCGACGAACATGATCAGGCCGCGTTTGGTCATCGCCAAAGTTTTGACGACCGGCGGCAGGTTCAATTCCTCGACCGTCGGAATGCGCGTTTCGATGCGACGCAGCACCATGCCGACCTGGTTGCGCTGGTAGAAGCAACTGACACGGAAACGACCGACGCCTTGCAGTGAAATCGCGAACTGGCATTCGTGCGTTTTTTCGAACTCTTCGCGCTGCGACGGCGTCATCACGTTCAGCACCATGTCGCGGCACGCCTGCGGCGTCAGCGGTGCCTGGGTGATCGGCGCGATACGCCCGTTCACCTTCATCGACGGCGGAATGCCGGCGGTGATGAAGAGATCCGAGCCCTTCTTGTGGACCATCAATTTCAGAAATGAGGTGAAGTCCACGCTACTCATGATTTCTCTCCGGAGGGCTGCGCATCAGTTCGTCGCAACCATCTCACTCGAACAGCTTCTTGTCCTTGGCATACGTCGATGCCTGGGTACGGGTGATCAGACCGCGCTTGACCACGTCCTGCAGGCACTGGTCGAGCGTCTGCATGCCATGCGCAGCACCGGTCTGGATCGAGGAATACATCTGCGCCACCTTGTCCTCGCGGATCAGGTTTCGGATTGCCGGAATGCCGACCATGATCTCGTGCACGGCGATACGGCCGCCACCGACTTTTTTCAGCAGCGACTGAGAAATCACCGCGCGCAGCGATTCCGACAACATCGAACGAACCATCGGCTTTTCGCCTGCCGGGAACACGTCGATGATGCGGTCGACCGTCTTCGCGGCCGATGACGTATGCAGGGTTCCGAACACCAGATGTCCGGTTTCCGCAGCGGTCAGCGCCAGGCGAATCGTTTCCATGTCACGCATTTCGCCGACCAGAATGTAGTCCGGGTCTTCGCGCAGGGCCGAGCGCAGAGCTTCATTGAATCCGTGCGTGTCGCGATGCACTTCGCGCTGGTTGACCAGGCACTTCTGCGAGGTGTGCACGAATTCGATCGGGTCCTCGATCGTCAGGATGTGGCCATATTCGCCCCTGTTGATGTGATCGACCATTGCTGCAAGCGTGGTTGATTTGCCCGAACCGGTCGGCCCGGTGCACAGGATCAGCCCTTGAGGCTGATCGATCAGTTCCTTGAAAATCTTGGGCGCGTTGAGGTCTTCAAGCGTCAGGATCTGGCTGGGAATGGTCCGAAACACGGCACCGGCACCGCGGTTCTGATTGAAGGCGTTGACGCGAAAGCGCGCGAGGCCGGGAATCTCGAAGCTGAAATCGCACTCGAGAAATTCTTCGAAATCCCGCCGCTGCTTGTCGGACATGATGTCGTAGACCAGTGCATGCACGGCTTTGTGGTCGAGCGCCGGAATATTGATGCGGCGTACATCACCATCAACTCGGATCATCGGTGGCAGACCGGCCGACAGGTGCAGGTCGGATGCCTTGTTCTTGACCGAAAATGCAAGTAGCTCTGCGATATCCATGCGGCGCTCCGGGGAAGACGTAAACTCGACCCGACTATAGCCCTTTTTGCAGGCGCGCAAAACGCGACCCGACCGACCCATGACCGAACTCTCAGACCGATACGCGCGTATCTGCGAAGAACTGACGCAAGCGGCCGGCACCCGGCCGTTGCAACTGCTGGCGGTCAGCAAGCAGCAGCCGGCGTCGGCCATTCGCGCCTTGGCCGACTGCGGCCAGCACGCTTTTGGCGAAAACTACGTGCAGGAAG
>JAYUXS010000093.1:0-2077 GCA_043752845.1 Lysobacterales bacterium
CGGCGCGTATGTCCCAGTCCCAGAAACCGTCGCGGCTAGCCCACAGGGCGAGCGACAGGCGGTCGCTGAACAGCTTCATCTGTCCGTGCTGCTCGCGCAGCGCATTCAACATGCGCCGGCGATGGCGGGCATAGGCGAACAGTCCGGCCAGTACCGCAGCGGCGAAGATGGAACGCGCCATCCACGTTTGCCACCAGGCCGGTGCAACGCGCACATGGGCCGTCAACGGTTCTTTGCCGAATACGCCATCGCGATTGCTGCCGAGCACTTCCAGCGTGTAGTCGCCGGGCCCGAGATTGGTGAATGCAACCTCATGCCGCGCGCCGAGATCGACCCAGGCGTCGTCGTAGCCGCGCAGTCGATAGCGATAACGGTTGCGTTCGGGCGCAGCGAGGTCGAGTGCGGAGAACCCAAGCATCAACACGCGGTCATCGGCATCGAGGCGCACTTCGGTGGCGCGTTCCGGGCTGTCGACGCGTTCGCGCACGCTGCCGATCTGGATCGAGGTGAACGCCATCGGTGGCGCGAAGTCGCTGCGTCCGATCTCGCCCGGCATCACCCAATTCACACCGCGCGTACCCCCGAATGCGAGGCGCCCGTCGGACAGGCCGGCCTGTGCGTTACCGTTGAATTCGAGGCCTTGCAGGCCGTCCTGGGCGACAAAATTTCGAATCTCGCCGCGATCCGGGTCGACCAGCGAAATGCCGCGGTTGGTGCTGGCCCAGATGCGACCGCTGGCGTCATCAAGCAGGCCGTAGATGGTGTCGTTGGCCAATCCGTCCGACACCAGGTAAGCGCGAAAGCGCGCGCTGCCGCTGGCGTAAGAGACAAGTTGATTGAGGCCGCTGTCGGTGCCGACCCAGATGCCGCCATCTCCGGTTTCGCGGATGCTGCGCACAATGCTGCCGGCAAGACCGGCGTCATCGCCATCACGCGCGGCGATCTTGTACATGCGGTCGGTGGCGCGTTCATAGACGTTGAGCCCGCCGAGTGTGCCGATCCAGACGCGGCCCCCGCGATCTTCATGCACGGCGAATACGGTCGGATGCCACAGTCCGGTTTCATCGGCGCCCGCGGCGACGCCGAAGCGCTGGAAGCGTTCACGAACCGGGTCGTAATGCACCAGACCGGCTGACCAGGTGCCGATCCACAAGGAGCCATCGGCGCCGTGTGCGATGGCGCGGGCATCGGCATCGGGCAGGGCATCGTCGCGACCGGGAGCGACCGGCAGCACCGATCCGCTGCGATTGACCGGGCGGTAACGCACCACGCCCAACTGCGTGGCGACCCACAGCGATCCGGCGCCGTCGGGGGCGAGTGCATGCACTCGCAGTTTTGTCTCGGCGCCGTCCGGCGCCAGCAACGCCAGCAGGGAATCGCGGTGCGAGGTGAACTGCTTCAGATTGAAATCGTAATGTTTCAGACCGTCGCCGTCGGTGCCGATCCACAGGCCATGATCGCCATCAGCCAGCAGCGAACGCACATGGTTGGCCATCAAGTCGCTGGCACCGGCGTCCTGGTCGAACAGGTGCGCAAAGGTCGCGCCGGCCGGGTCGGTGTAGGCAAGACCGTGCACATCGCCACCAACCCAAAGCAGGCCCGAGCGGTCAACCAGCAGTCGTCGCGTCGTGTCTTCGGGCAGACTGCCGGCAATGCGCACGTCATGGCGGAGATGCAGTTGTTCAACTCCGGCGGCGTCCAGACGGATCAGCCCATCGCGATTGACTGCGGCCCAGACGAAACCTTTGGCGTCTTCGCGCAGATCGGAAATGCTGGCATGTGGATGTGCGGCATCGGCTGTCCACACCGCGACCGCGGACGCGCCGTCGTGTCGGTACATCACGCGACCGTTGGCGATCCAGCGTGTGCCGTCGCGTGAACACAAAATGGCAGTGGCGTTGGCATCCGCGGTGGCGGTGCGCAGCAGGGTGGATTTGAAGGTCACCGGATCGATCGCATAAGCACCGCGGCGAGTGGCGACCAGTGCGGTGCCATCGGCGCATTCCGAGATCTGACGCACTTCCGGAAATTTTTCGCCGACGGGTATCAGCACATCGCGGCGCGCGCCTTCGGCGGC
>JAYUXS010000094.1:0-5058 GCA_043752845.1 Lysobacterales bacterium
CGGGTCGAACGGCACCGCCGCCGTGCCGCCATTGGCGGTGACGGATCGCACTTCCGGTGCGCGCGACGTCGAGCCGACGTCGAGCCGCACCACGATCGCATCACCGGCCAGGTGCTGGGCGATCGCTTCAATGCGCGCCAGAAAGCGTTCGCGAACGATGTCGAGTACAAACGCGTTCGGCGCCAGCAGCGACAGGGCATCGGCATCCACGCGTACCTGCAGCGGCTTCAGCCAGGTCAGGATGTCCTGCGCGCTGTATTCGGATTCGAGGCGATCCAGCAGGCGTTGCCAAAGTGTTTGCATGAAGGGGCAGTCGGCGCGACAGTGCTGAATTGCACCGGGCCGCGCAGTGTATCAGTGCCCAACCCGGCATGGCTTGACGCAACTGTCCGATCTGCATAGAATTCGCCCCCTTTTTTCCCTTTCTGACAAAGCGGCAGCCATGACCAAGCGCACCTATCAACCCAGCAAACTCAAAGCAGCGCGCGATCACGGATTCCGCGCCCGCATGGCGACTCGCGGTGGCCGCAAGGTGCTGAACGCGCGTCGCGCCAAGGGCCGCACGCGTCTGATCCCGTAATTCTGGTCCCAGCACCGGGATTGCGGAGATGGCAGCGGCGCGCTTTCCGCGCGCGGCGCGCATCCTCGCCAAGCATGAGTTCGATCTTGCCTTTCGAGCCGGCCTCAGTGCCGGCTCGAAGCTTTTCCGGGGTCTGGTGATTCAGGGCGAAGTCGCAAGATTCGGCATCACCGTGCCGAAGCGTGTCGTGGCACCGGCGCACGGCCGCAATCTGATCAAGCGCATTGCACGCGAAGCGTTTCGCTTGCGCCGTCAGCAATTGCCCGCATTTGACTTCGTGATCATCGCCCGCGGTGACATCGCCAAAGCCGATGCCAAGGCCATCCGCGCCGATGTCGAGAAATTGTTCGATCGCCTCGCCGCGTTGAAGCCAGCGCCCTCGCCCGGCACAATCGTCGACCCTTCCCAGGCTGCGCCTGCCGCGACCTGACCCCCATCCAAAATTGGCAAACCTCCAATGACGAACGCGCGCAGTTTCTTGTGGATCGCGCTGGCAGCCCTCGGCTTCCTGCTGTGGAACGCCTGGCAGACCGATTACTCCCGCATTCAATCCATCGAGACTGCGCGCAAGCCCATCGACGTCGAGCGGCCCAGCCCGTCAGCGACCACGTCGGCCGAGCTGCCAAATGCGTCCGCAGCCCCGGTCGTGCCATCGGGCAGCGACAACGCCACGAACGAAGCAATGCCGGATACGGTTCCGAGTGCGCTGATCAACGTCCGCACCGACGTGCTCGACCTGCAGATCGACACCCGGGGCGGCACGATCTCGTCGGCGAAACTGCTCCAGTATCCGGTGACCGCCGGCACCACCACCCCGTCGGTGCAGTTGCTCGATGGTTCGGATGAACATTTCTTCGTCGCGCAATCCGGACTGATCAGCGCGAATGCGAACGCACCGGACCATCGCGCCCTCTTCAGCGCAACGCAGACCACATACACGCTGGGCAATGGCGACAGCGAACTGGTGATCCCGCTCACCTGGACGCGCGACGGCGTCAGCGTGACCAAGACCTATCGTTTGGCGCGCGGCGCCTACACGATCGCGCTTGAGACTGAAGTCAGCAATGGCGGCAATGCCGAGTGGTCGGGCAGCGCCTACACGCAGTTGACACGTGTTTCGCCGATCGTGAACCGCAAATTTTCGTTCACCAACCCGGACCAGTACAGCTTCGTCGGAGCCGCCTGGTACAGCGCCGAGGACAAGTTCGAGAAGCTGGACTTTGAAGACTTCATCGAAGAGCCTCTGAACAAGACCATCACCGGTGGTTGGGTCGCACAGCAACAGCATTACTTCTTCGCCGCGTGGATTCCGCAAGCGAACGAAGCCCAAGCCTTCAGCACCGCGGTCATCACCGACCAGGGCGCACCGCGCTATCTGATCCGTCAGGTCGGACCGGCCTTCAAGGTGGCGCCGGGTGCGTTGGCCAGCAGTTCGACGAAACTCTATGTCGGCCCGAAGCAACAGGAAGTTCTTGATGCGATTGCACCGGGCCTCGGCCTCACCATCGACTACGGCATGGTCACGATCTTTGCCAAGCCGGTGTTCTGGCTACTCAACGCGCTGCATAAACTCGTCAACAACTGGGGCTTTGCGATCATCCTCACCACCCTGCTGGTGAAGCTGTTGCTGTATCCGTTGTCGGAAGCGCAGTACCGCTCGATGGCCAAGATGCGCAAGGTGCAGCCGCGCATCGAAGCATTGAAGCAACGCTACGGCGAGGACCGCCAGAAATTCAATCAGGCGATGATGGAGCTGTACGGCAAGGAGAAGATCAATCCGGTCGGCGGCTGCCTGCCCTTGCTGCTGCAGTTCCCGATCTTCATCGCGCTGTATTGGGTGTTGCTGGAATCGGTCGAATTGCGGCATGCGCCCTTCATCGGCTGGCTGACCAATCTGTCCGCGCGTGACCCCTACTTCGTGTTGCCGGTGCTCAATGCCGCGATCATGTGGGTGACGCAGAAGATGTCGCCGGCACCAACCGGCATGGATCCGATGCAGCAGAAAATCCTGCAGTACATGCCGATGGTGTTCTCGATCACCATGGCCTTCTTCCCCGCCGGGCTGGTGCTGTACTGGACGGTGAACGGTGCGCTCGGGCTCGCGCAGCAGTGGGTGATTACCAAGCGCATCGACGCGGGCGACAAGAAAGCCTGAGCTGATGACGCCGCGCGCCACCATCGCGGCGATTGCAACGGCACCGGGCGCCGGCGGTATCGGCATCGTGCGCCTGTCCGGTGTCGATGCGCGGCCTATTGCAATGGCGCTGTGTGCGACCGACTTGCAGCGCCGTCACGCGCATTACGTGGCCTTCAGCGATGCGTCCGCTGCCTTGATCGACCGCGGCCTCGCCTTGTGGTTTCAGTCCCCGCATTCCTTCACCGGCGAAGACGTCGTCGAATTGCAAATCCATGGTGCGCCGGTCGTCCTCGCGCGGTTGCTCGCGCGATGCATCGAACTCGGCGCACGTCATGCCCGAGCCGGTGAATTCTCCGAGCGCGCCTATCTGAACCGCAAGATCGACCTTGCCCAAGCCGAAGCAATCGCCGATCTCATTGCCGCGCAATCCGATGCCCAGGCGCGTGCCGCACTGCGCTCGTTGCAGGGTGAATTCTCGACGCGCGTGAACACCCTGCTTGCGGCGCTGATCGATGCGCGTCTGCATGTCGAATCGGCGATCGATTTTCCCGAAGAGGAAATCGATTTTCTTGGCGACGGTCAGATTCTCGCCAAGCTCGAAACACTGTCCGCGGCGCTCGCGCAACTGCAGACCGATGCCCAACGTGGTCAGCGTCTGCGTGATGGCTTGCATGCGGTGATCATCGGTGCGCCGAATGCCGGCAAGTCGAGCCTGCTGAACGCGCTCGCTGGCGACGAACGCGCGATTGTCACGCCGATTGCCGGCACCACGCGCGACCTGTTGCGCGAAACCGTGCGCATCGACGGCATCGAGATCACCCTCGTCGACACCGCCGGTCTGCGCGAATCACCCGACCTCATCGAATCCGAAGGCATCCGCCGTGCGCGCGCTGAACTCACCCGCGCCGATCTCGCCATCCTCGTGCTCGGTCCCGACGACGAGACGCAGTACGAACGACTGGCACGCGAACTGCCGTCGAGCGCCGCGCATCTCTACGTGCACAACAAATCCGATCTGCGCGAGCGCAACAGCATGCACGACGATGGCGCAACGCACCTGCATGTGTCGGCGAAAACCGGTGCCGGCCTCGATGCCCTGCGCGCGGCCTTGCATCGTTTTGCCGGCGTCGGCACCGGCACCGAAGGCAGCTTCAGCGCCCGCGCCCGCCACGTCGAAGCACTCACGCGCGTGCACCTGCACCTCACCCAGGCGATGCGACGGCTCGTCGATGACCGCGCCGGCGAACTTGTCGCCGAGGAACTGCGTCAGGCGCAGCTCGCCCTGTCCGAAATCACCGGCGACTACAGTGCAGACGATTTGCTCGGCGCGATCTTCTCGAGTTTCTGCATCGGAAAGTAGTTTCGCTTCCGACGACATCGGACGAGATTGGGCCCACGCAGACGTCGTGCGCCCAGCAGACATGAAACAGTGCACAGACTCTTGACCACACGCGCTGCACAAACACTTGTTTGACCGCCATGGCCGGAAGTTTCTGCACCGGAACAATCCAGCGTGCAATCGCTCAAACCCGCGCCATTGCTGGCTTTCCCCGGCACCAACCGGCTAGACTCGCGGCTCTGCGCCCGTAGCTCAGTTGGATAGAGTACCGCCCTCCGAAGGCGGTGGTCGGGGGTTCGAATCCCTCCGGGCGCGCCAAATCCTCACCGTTTTTTTTATATAGCCAGGCTGCGCATCCATCTCCGCGCCGCGACTTCCGGTCGCGGTGGCGAGATGCAGTCGCGATTGGGGTGCGCCAACCTCCGCCTGATCACTCGCTGTTTACCTTTGGAGAATTGCGCCATGAACTCGACACGAATTTCGCGACCCCGGCTTGCGCTGCTCGCTTCCCTGCTGCTCGCCGCGCTGCCGGCGTTGGCCCAGCCGCCGATCTGGGAGTCGAACTACGGCGCGGTGATCACCAGCCTGACGGGCCAGGACGACTTCACCGACAGCGTGACGCTGACCTTCCCGTTCCCCTACGGCGCCGTCAATTACACCACCGTGTACGTCGGGACGAATGGCTGCATCCAGCTCGGCAGCCTCGGTACCGACGCCGACATCAACTACGAACACTGGTCCATTTTTGACGAGTTTTACGACGACGCCGCACCCGAGATCTGCCCGATCAACACCGACTGGGATCTGTCTTCGAACGGCACGATCCACTTCAACGACTTCGGCAACCGGGCGGTCTTCACCTGGAACGAGGTCGGAACGGATGCCAACAACGCCGCCCTCGGTACGTTTCAGGTCCAGACGAGGCGAGCGGTCGTATCGTCTTCGGCTACAACGGCATCCTCGACGGGGCGGGTGAAGGCCTCATCGATGACATGGGTGAAG
>JAYUXS010000095.1:0-5040 GCA_043752845.1 Lysobacterales bacterium
GACGACGATCTCGGCGGCATCCTCGGCGATACCTTCTCACTCGACAACGACGACCAGTTTCTGGTGAAAGTCGCCTACCGCTTCGCGCCCTGATCAATCGGTTGTCATCAATCCATCGTCGGCAGCACGCTGACGATTTCCTTGACGGTCGACAGGCCGCGCTCGATCAGTTCAGCGCCGGCGACGCGCAGTGGCCGCATGCCGTTCTTGATGCAGGCTTCGCCGAAGGCGGGAAGGTCGAGTTCGGCGCGGATTTCGCGGCGCAGGCTCGGGGTCATCGTCAGCATTTCGTAGACCGCGGTGCGCCCGTAGTAGCCGGTGTGGCGGCAGTCGTCGCAGCCCTTGGAGATGCGCGCATTCTCCGGCAATGGCATTTCGAAACCGCGTACCAGCGCTTGCCACGCGCCGGCATCAACTTGGTGCGGTTGCTTGCAGCGTGGACACAGCGTGCGCGCCAGACGCTGCGCGACGATGCCGTTGAGCGTGCTCTGGATCAGGTAATGCGGCACGCCGAGATCGAGCAGGCGCGTGATCGCGCTCGGCGAATCGTTGGTGTGCAAGGTGCTCAGCACCAGATGTCCGGTGAGCGCGGCCTGCACCGCCATTTCGGCGGTTTCCAGATCGCGGATTTCACCGACCATGATGATGTCCGGGTCCTGACGCAGCAGCGTGCGCACCCCGGCGGCGAAGGTCAGGTCGATCGAGTTCTGTACCTGCATCTGGTTGAACGCCGGCGCGATCATCTCGATCGGGTCCTCGATCGTGCACACGTTGATCTCGGGTGTGGCCAGATGCTTGAGCGTGGAATAAAGAGTCGTGGTCTTGCCGGAACCGGTGGGCCCGGTGACCAGCACGATGCCGTGCGGGCGTTCGATCATCTCGCGCCACTGGGCTTCATTCGTGGCATTGAAGCCGAGCTCGGAGAAGTTCTTGACGACGACATCCGGATCGAAGATGCGCATCACCACTTTTTCGCCGAACGCGGTCGGCATCGTCGAGATTCGCATTTCCACTTCGCGACCACCCGGCGAACGCGTCTTGATGCGGCCGTCCTGCGGGCGTCGGCGCTCGGCGATATCCATGCGTCCGAGAATCTTCACGCGCGACACCACCGCCGCCATCACTGGCGTCGGCAATTCGTAGACCTTGTGCAGCACGCCGTCGATGCGGATGCGCGCCGGGCTCATCTCGCGGCGCGGTTCCAGATGGATGTCGCTGGCGCGCTGTTCGTAGGCGTATTGCAGCAGCCAGTCGACGATGCGCACGACATGCGAATCGTCCGAACCGATCTCGCCAGACTTGCCGAGTTCGACCAGCATCTCGAAGTTCGGGATCGCACGCGCATCGTCGCTGCCGCCGCCATCCTTGGCTTTGCGCACGCTGCGCGAGACGCCGGCGAATTCCATCAGGAAACGGTTCACGTCGAGCGGATTTGCAACCACGCGCACGATTTCGCGACGCAACAGGCGCGCGAGGTCCGGCATCCAGCGCGTGTCGAAAGGTTCGCTGGTCGCGATCGTCAAGGTCGTGTCGGTGATTTCAATCGGCAGGATGCGATAGCGCGTCGCATAACTCGGCGCCACCACTTCGCCGACGCGTGAAATGTCGATCTTGGTCGGATCGATGCGCAAATATTGCAAGTCGGCCTTGGCCGCAAGCCATTCACTCAACGACTCTAGAGACAGATGGCGACCAGGCTCGCGCGGGTCGGGCAGCTTGGCATTCGCGATCAGGATCAGCGGATGCAACTCGCCACGCGTCAAACCCTTGCCCATGCGAATCGTCTTCGCCGCTTCGCCGGTGATCAGCTTCTCGACGATCAGCGCCGCCAGCACCTCGTCCAGCTCGACGCGCTTGCCTTCCGAGAACTTGCTGGTGGTGAACGCCGCGCGCCCCTCCAGCGGCACCACCTTGCCCGATTCCTGCTTGGTCATCGTCGAATGTCCTTCGCGAAACGCATGGCGGCATTGTGGCGGCTGCCGTCGCGCGGCGCGAGCGTAATGGCGTCCGAACGGAATGCGGTTCGAATTGCAGGCGGGCGCTTGCCGGGCTAACGTTCTGGCCGGGGATTACTCCGGAGGTTCGGACATGGCGGCGTTTTCAATTACCAGCAAAGGCCAAGTCACGATCCCGAAAGCGGTACGCCAACAACTCGGCTTGCGCGCAGGCAGCAAGGTACGGTTTCGCGTCGTCGGCGATCATGCCGAGATCAGACGTGTCGGACCCGCAGCCGTTCTCGCCCCGGCGAGCGCCGCCGGCATGTTGCGACACAAGGGCCCGGTCTGCCCGCCGGACTTCGATGTCGCCAGTCTGCTCAATCGTGGTGCGAGTCGAAGCAAGCGTTCGCGATGAACATCGCCGTCGGCGATGACTTCGCGGACGTTGAAGTTCGGCTGCGGTAAGCGCGGCTATACTTCGCCGCTTTTCGCCCCGAACTGGAACTTCCATGACAGGCCCGACCTTCCAAGACGTGATCCAGACGCTCAATCGCTATTGGGCGGACCAGGGTTGTGTGCTGATCCAGCCGCTCGACACTGAAGTCGGTGCTGGCACTTTTCATCCCGCGACGTTTCTGCGCGCGCTCGGCCCGGAGCCGTGGCGTGCGGCGTATGTGCAGCCCTCCAGACGTCCGACCGATGGCCGCTATGGCGAGAACCCGAACCGTCTGCAGCACTACTACCAGTACCAGGTCGCGCTGAAGCCGAATCCGGTGAACATCATCGATCTGTACATCGGGTCTTTGAAAGCGCTCGGCCTCGACCCGCTGACGCACGACCTGCGCTTCGTCGAGGACAACTGGGAATCACCGACGCTTGGCGCCTGGGGTCTCGGCTGGGAAGTGTGGTTGAACGGCATGGAAGTCACCCAGTTCACTTACTTCCAGCAAGCTGGCGGCCTCGACTGCAAACCGGTGACCGGCGAAATCACCTACGGTCTTGAGCGCCTGGCGATGTATCTGCAGAACGTCGACAACGTCTATGACCTGATCTGGGTGCAGGGCCCGCAGGGCACCGTCACCTACGGCGACGTCTATCACCAGAACGAAGTCGAGCAGAGCACCTACAACTTCGAACACGCGAATGTCGAAGCGCTGCTGCACTGGTTCAATGTCTGCGAAGGCGAGGCGTTGTCGCTGGTTGCGAAGGGCCTGCCGCTGCCGGCCTACGACCAGGTCTGCAAGGCCAGCCACAGTTTCAATCTGCTCGATGCGCGCCGCGCGATCAGCGTGACCGAGCGCCAGCGCTACATCCTGCGCGTGCGCACCATCGCCAAGGCCGTGGCCGAGTGTTACCACGCACAGCGCGAAAAGCTCGGTTTTCCGGGCCTGAAACAGCGCGCCGCCTGAGGAATGACGATGACCCCGATTGCCCCCCTGTTGATCGAACTCGGCACCGAAGAGCTGCCGCCCAAGTCGCTGGATGAACTGTCCAATGCGTTTCGTGACGGCATCGTCGCCGGCCTGACCAAGCGCGGCATAGCGTTCACCGCACATGCGGTGCGCGCCTTGTCGTCGCCGCGCCGCCTTGCGGTGTGGATCGAGGATGTCGCGCTGACCCAGCCGGAACAATCACTCGAACGGCGCGGCCCGGCGGTGAGCGCGGCACTCGACGCCAGTGGTACCCCGAGCAAGGCGCTGATCGGTTTTGCGCACAGTTGCGGCGTCACCGTCGAGCAATTGGAAAAACTCGAAACCGACAAGGGCGCGTGGTTCGTGCATCGCGCCGTGAAGCCGGGTGAAGCGACTGCTGCGCTGCTGCCGGCGATCGTCGACGAAGCGCTGAAGGCTTTGCCGATTCCGAAACCGATGCGCTGGTCCGATCTCGACTACCAGTTCGTGCGCCCAGCGCATTGGTTCGTGCTGCTGCTCGGCGACCAGGTCGTCGACGCGGAAGTGTTCGGGCTCAGGTCCGACCGCATGAGCCGCGGTCATCGCTTCCATCATCCGGAACCGGTCTGGATCGCCGATGCGAACAGTTATGTCGATGCCCTGCGCGCCGCGAAAGTGCTGGTCAATCCGGCCGAGCGCGCCGACCGCATCGTCGCCGAAGTGCAGCGCGTCGCTGAAGGCATCGGCGGCGTGCCGCGCCTGCGCCCGGAGTTGCTGAATGAGGTGAAAAACCTGGTCGAATGGCCGGTCGCGATCGCCTGCACCTTTGAGCGCGAATTCCTGCGCGTACCGCAGGAAGCGCTGATCATGACCATGGAGTCGAACCAGAAATTCTTCCCGGTGTTCGATGCCGATGGCTTGCTGACCGAGCATTTCATCGGTATCGCGAACATCGAAAGCCGTGACCCGAACGAAATCCGCAAGGGCTACGAACGCGTGATCCGACCGCGCTTCGCCGACGCCGTGTTTTTCTTCGACGACGATCTGAAGACGCCACTCGCCTTACAGACGGAAGCGCTGACCAAGGTCACCTATCAGCAGAAACTCGGCACGGTCTGGGACAAGGTCTGCCGCGTCGGCGAACTGGCGCGTGTGATCGCCGAACGGCTGCGCTCGATGCATGGCATCGGCGTCGATCCGGCCGCGGCGACGCAAGCCGCGAAGCTCGCGAAATGCGATCTGATGACGCGCATGGTCGGCGAATTCCCGGAGCTGCAGGGCACCATGGGTCGTTACTACGCGAAGGCGCAGGGCGAGTCCACTGAGGTTGCGAATGCGCTCGACGAGTTCTATCAGCCGCGTTTCGCCGGCGATGCGATTGCACCGAGCCGTCTCGGCCAAGTGCTCGCGATCGCCGAAAAACTCGACACGCTTGCCGGCATGTTCGCGATCGGCCAGAAGCCGACCGGCAACAAGGATCCGTTCTCACTACGCCGCAATGCGCTCGGATTGGCACGCACGCTGATCGAAGGTGGGCTCGATCTGGATCTGCAGGCGTTGATCGTTGAGGCCATCGCACGCATCAGCACCGACAAACTTGAAGCCATCTCGACCGAGCTCTACGACTTCATCATCGAGCGACTGCGTGGCTATTACGCCGATCAGGGCTTCCGCGGCGATATCTTCGAAGCCGTGCTCGCGGTACGTCCGGC
>JAYUXS010000096.1:0-5037 GCA_043752845.1 Lysobacterales bacterium
CGCGACCACGTTCGGCTTGGTCAGCGCCCAGAACTGGGAGAAGGTCTGCAGTAGCTTCATCCGGCGAGCTTATCGTGGCGCCGGCGTAGTGCGAGCGAGCAGCACGATCAACGCGAACAGCAGCAAAGCGGCGACGCCGTTGTGCGCGGTCGCGACGTGCAGGGGCAGACCGAGCTTCACGTTGAGGATGCCGAGGGTGACCTGCAGCGCCAGCAACGCGGCGATGCCGACGCCAACACCGCGCAGACGCGCCTGACGGATGGCCTTGAACGCGAGCATCAGCACATGTCCCGCGACCAGCACGGCAAACCAGCGATGGGCCAGATGGATGGCCGAACGCGCCGGGCCGTCGAGCACGCCGCCTTCGTAGTCGACACCGATGCCACGCCAAAGCACGAAGGCCTCGCGGAAGTCGGTTTGCGGCCACCACTCGCCGAGGCAATGCGGATAGTCGATACCACAGGCAAACGCAGCGTAGTTGGCGCTGGTCCAGCCACCGAGGGCGATCTGCAGCGATACCAGCACGATGCCGACGATGAGCAGCGCACGCTTGATCTCGACCGCACCGCGGACCGCGCTCGCGCGCAAGGCCGTCCATGCCAACAGTGCCATGACGGTCATGCCACCGAGCAGATGCGCCATCACGATGATCGGCTTCAGCTTCCAGGTCACCGTCCACATGCCGAGCAACGCCTGGAACAGGATGAACACGGCGGCAAACCACAGCGCACGTTTCGGCTGTTCCGGGTCTTGCCGGTTGCGCCAGGCGAGCGCGGCCAGCGCGAACGTGGTCAGCATCAGCAAGCCGGCAAAATAGCGGTGCACCATCTCCTTCCAGGCCTTGTGCACTTCGACCGGCCGATCGGGATGCGCGACGTTTGCTGCGGCCACGTCGGCTTCGTGTTTCGGCCACGTGATCTCGCCATAGCAACCAGGCCAGTCCGGACAACCGAGCCCGGCATGCGACAAACGCACGTAAGCACCGAGCACGATCACACCCAGCACGAGCGCAACCGCGAACCAGGACAGGCGTCGAAACAGCGGCGAAATCATCGGGAGTTCCTCTAGCGGATCAGCTTGCCGAGGTCCTTGCGCACACGCGCGAGATCGGCTTGTTCGGGGTAGCGCAGCATCAGATAGCCGGCCGGATCAACCAGCGCCAGCGCGATATCGGCGCGTGCAGCGGGGACGCTCTGGTGCACCATTGGCGGCAGTTCGGCGAGCAGATATACGCCACTCGCCTTCGCCAGCACACCGTCGGGCGGCACGTCACTGTCGGTGGCGACGCGCAGCTTTTCTGCGTGGCGCCCGAGTGAGATGCGCAGGTTGCCGACCTGGTCGAGACGGACGCGGCAAGGCGCGTCACAGATGTCGGGAATACGCACGATCAGCGTCCAGTGCCATTTTGGCGTGGTCCACGCAAACGGCTTGCCGTCGCGCGTGACCGCGGCCGCTTCGATGCGCTGCGGTGGATCCACCAGTTCGCCGTAGTTGCGACGACCGGACGGCAGCCAACCCGAAAACGCCAGCACCGTGGCGATCAGGATGGGCGCGGCGAACATCAACGCAACCAGCAGCAGCTTGCGGCGACCGCGGCGGATCTCGTTCATGGGAACACTTCGTTCATCGGGGCTTTCCCTTGCGGCGGACATGAAACATGACGAACAGGATCAGACTGGCCACCGCGAAGCTTGCCCACTGCAACGCATAGCCACGGTGACGATCGGCGTTCATGCCAGCCGGTTGCCAGTCGCGATGGAAAGGTGAGGCGTTCTCGGGTGCGGGCAGAAACACGCGGCCGAGCATCGGCGACACCTGCAATGCCGTCGCGATTTCATGCGGGACGATGGCGAGCAGCGTTTGTGGCGCAACTGCATCATGCCGAATTGCAACCTGCGAGGACAACCCGGCCGCTGGTGCGGGTGCGATCAAGCCGCTGGCGTCGAATTGCTTCGCGATGTCTGGCAACTCGGGCGCGACGCGGCGCGATCGATCGGCCGCAATCCAGCCCAGATTCACCAGCACATGACCACCGCCATCGAGGCGCAGCGGCACGAACACGTCGACACCGAATTGTCCCTGCACGATGCGGTTGTCCAGCAGCAAGACGTGCTCCAGCAGCAAGTGGCCACGCAGGCGCGCTGCGCTGAAATCGGCCGTGCTGGCGAGCAATGAATTGAAATCGCGTTGCGGTGCCTTGTCGCGTTCGGTCAGGGCGGCGGCAAATTCGCGCGCACGTTGGTCCTTGAATTCGCCGCGTTGCCATTGCCAGTACGCGGCCGCGACAAACGCGACTTCGGCTGACAGCAACAGCACGACCAACCACGGCGCTGGCTTACGAAAGGCAAACATCGGCGTGAGCAGTCGGTCGTATACTTCGCGCCCAGTTTTGGATGTTCGGGCAGGTAATGGTCATGTGGCAAAAAGTGTTCATCGTGCTCGTCTTCATCGCGATCATCTACAACCTCGGCGCCGGTCTGTACTTCATGATGACCGACAAGGGCACGACCAATCGCACGGTGAACGCGCTGTCGCGTCGCGTTGCCATTTCGGTCGCGCTGTTCGCGCTCGTCGGCCTCGGCATCTGGATGGGCTGGATCGAGCCGCACGGCGTTACCGTGCGCTGAATTTGCTGCTGTATCGAGACGGAGCATCAGCCGGTCAGATCAAAGCACGTAGACGAACAGGAACAGGCCGAGCCAGACCACGTCGACGAAATGCCAGTACCAAGCCACCGCTTCGAAGCCGAAGTGATGGTCGCGCGAGAAATGTCCCTTGGCGCAACGGACCCAGATGATCAGCAACATGATCGTGCCGAGGGTCACGTGCATGCCATGGAAGCCGGTGAGCATGAAGAACGTGCTGCCGTAAATGCCGGAGCCGAGCGTCAGTCCGAGCTCGTGATAGGCATGGATGTATTCAACCGCCTGGAAATACAGGAACAGCGCGCCGAGCAGCACGGTGGCGCCGAGGAACACCAGCAGTTTGCCGCGCTCACCAGCGCGTAGCGCATGGTGCGCGATGGTGATGGTGATGCCCGAGGTCAACAGGATCACCGTGTTCAGGAACGGCAAGCCCCACGCGCCAATCGTTTCAAACACGCCGCCGACCCGGGCCGGACCATTCGTCGGCCATGCGGCGCTGTAGCCGCTCCAGATGAATTCGTGGGTCAGCATGCCGTCGCCTTCGCCGCCGAGCCACGGCACCGAGAACATGCGTGCATAAAACAGCGCGCCGAAGAATGCGGCAAAGAACATCACTTCCGAGAAGATGAACCAGATCATGCCCATGCGGAAACTGATGTCGACCTGGGCGTTGTAATAGCCCTTGATCGATTCACGAATCACGTCGCCGAACCAGCCGAACAGCATCAGGATCATGCCGGCGAGTCCCGCGAACATCAGATAGTTGCCGCCTGCGACATGATTGACCGTCAGCGCGGCACCGATCATCGTGGCGAACAACGCCAATGTCGCCACGATCGGCCAGCGGCTGCCTTCCGGGACGTAATAGAGATTTGGGTCGTGCGCTTCGGTGTGGCCCATGGTGTTCCCCGTGGTTTAACTGTTGGGTGGCACTTGCACGATCGCTTGCGCGCGCGGCTTGGCCACCGGATTGAATACATAGCGGAAGGTCAGCGTGCTGACGTCGGCCGGCAACTGGTCGTCGATCATGAAGCGCACCGGCATCTCGCGCGACTGGCCCGCTTCCAGCCGCTGCTCGGTGAAACAGAAGCATTCGGTCTTGGCAAGATGGATCGAGGCTTCACTCGGCGCCACGCCAAAAATCGCCTGGCCGGTGAGCGCGATGCGACCGACATTGGTTGCCGTGAAGCTCACCGTGGCCATCTCGCAAGGTCGCACCTTGACGGTTTTTTTGCTTGCATCGAGCTGCCAGGGCAGGTCGGGGCTGATGCTGGTATCAAATTCGACCGTCAGCTCGCGTTTTTGCACGCCATCCGCGCAAACCGGGCTCACGCCCGCGGTCTGGCTGGCCTTGATGCCGAATATTTTTTCGCACAGCACGTCATAGAACGGCGCCAGTGCGAAACCGAACGCGAACGCGAACGCCGTGCCGATCAGCGACCAGCGCAGGACGCGCGCATGGCTCCGGGCTGGCGTCGGCGCGTTCATTGTCCGACGAAACCTGTGAGCCAGAACAGGCCGAAAATGGTCAGCGCGACGCCGGCCATGATCCAGGCCGTGCGTCTTGCCGCGGCGCGACGCGTGTCCATGGCAGAGCGGGGCTCGGCACTCATCGCGGTCGAGCTCAGTGCGCCACGTCGCTGTGCGCGAGCATGCTGTCGGTGATCGCCGGAGGCTTGGTGAAACTGTGGAACGGCGGTGGCGACGGCAAGGTCCATTCAAGGCCACGTGCGCCTTCCCAGACCTGATCCGTGGCCTTGGCCAGCGCCTTGTTGCGCGAAGTGTCCCAGACGATATACGCGAACATCAACTGCGTTGCACCGAACGCGAAACCTCCGATCGACGACACCAGGTTCCAGTCGGCGAAGGCGACGTTGTAGTCCGGGATACGCCGCGGCATGCCGGCCAGTCCGAGGAAGTGCTGCGGGAAGAACAGCACATTCACCGAGATCGTCGACAGCCAGAAATGCCACTTGCCCAAGGTCTCGTTGTACATATGGCCGGTCCACTTCGGGAGCCAGTAATAGACGGCAGCCATGATCGAGAAGATCGCCCCGGTGACCAGCACGTAGTGGAAGTGCGCGACCACGAAGTAAGTGTCGTGATACTGAAAGTCCGCTGGCACGATTGCGAGCATCAGGCCCGAAAAACCGCCCACGGTGAACAACACCACGAAGGCCACCGCGAACAGCATGGGTGTCTCGAAGGTGAGCGAACCCTTCCACATGGTCGCCGTCCAGTTAAAGACTTTCACACCGGTCGGCACCGCGATCAGCATGGTTGCATACATGAAAAACAACAGGCCACCGAGCGGCATGCCGACGGTGAACATGTGGTGTGCCCAGACGATGAAGGACAGGAAAGCGATCGACGCGGTCGCGTAGACCATCGC
>JAYUXS010000097.1:0-2052 GCA_043752845.1 Lysobacterales bacterium
CGACGTCCTCCTGGTGCCACTGTGCGCGCCCCACGTCTCGCTGCACGGCTCCTGCCATCGCTGGCGAAGGATACCAGTTGAGGCGGCCGTTGTCGTACACCGGCCAGTTCAGGTTGAACTTGTCCCGCAACTCGATCTGCCACTGCCTCATGACGGAGGCGGGCGTGAGGATCAGGATGCGCCGAGCGCGCCCGGCGAGCCACATCTGCCGCAGCAGCATTCCGGCCTGGATCGTCTTGCCGAGCCCTACTTCATCGGCCAGCAACACCCGCGGCGGGCGCCGGTCAGCGACGATCTGCGCAACCCGCAGCTGATGCGGAATCAGATCGACGCGTGCGCTCTGTACGCCGAATGCGGCGCTGCGACGAGCTTCGGCACGTCGGGTCAACGCCTGATGGCGGAATTCGAATTGGTCGTTGCGATCGACGCGACCCTGGTTCAGGCGATCTTCGGCCTTGGACACATTCTGCAGGTCATCGAGCCCGGTTTCGCACACCTCACTGCCCGACACCGCATAGTGCAGCAGGCCGCCACGTTCTTCGACGGCATCGACGCGATTAGGCTTGCCGGCCAGGGTGATCATGTCGCCAACGCGGAACTGGGCACGTGTCAACGGTGCCGAATGCGTCGCATATTGGCGCACCGTGCCGGTGCGCGCGTAGACCAGTTGCACCATGCGTCCTTCGACACGCAAAACGGTGCCAAGTCCGAGTTCAGGCTCGGCGTTCGAGATCCAGCGTTGTCCTGGGGTAAGCGTTGACATGGCAGGCACTGCTGTTCGGCGGGTGATTATGACGGAAGCGCAGCACGATCAGTGCATCGCCATCATTCGTCACGCTCACGGCCCGCGCCGACTCAGTCCGGCGCGCGCTGACGCAAGTCCGAGCGCGCTTCGCACGGCACGGCATGCACGCGCGGTTCGGGGCCAAGTTCCAGCGCCGTCAGTTTGCCACCCCAGACTGCGCCGGTGTCGAGCGCATGGATGCCGATGCCCTGGAACAGCCCGAGCGTCGACCAATGCCCGCAGATGATCGGCAAGTCGCGTTCCGCATGTCCCGGCACTTCGAACCACGGATACAGCCCCGGCTGTTGCGTCCCCGGCGCGCCCTTTGCGTCGAAGTCCATACGTCCGCGAACATCGCAAAAGCGCATGCGTGTCATCACATTGATGATGGCGCGCAAGCGGTCGACGCCACTGAGATTCTTGGACCAGGCGGCCGGGCGATCACCGAACATGTGCTTGAGCAGCTTCGCATAGTCGTCACCCTGGAGTTTCTTTTCCACTTCGCCGGCGCGGGCCTTGGCGATGTTCAGCGTCCAACGCGGCGCCAGGCCGGCGTGCACCATCGCGAAACCGAGGTCGCGGTCGATATGCAGCAAGGGGCGATGGCGTAGCCAGCGCAGCAGATCATCGCGGTCGGCGGCGATGAGCACGCGCGCCAGATCGACATTGGCGCGGCGTTGTTCGGATTCACGCCGCTCGGAAATGGCCAGCAGGCTCAAGTCATGATTGCCGAGCACAACCACCGACTGCGCATCCAGGGCGCGCACCAGGCGCAGCACCTCGAGCGAGTGTCCGCCGCGATTGACGAGATCACCGCAGAACCAGAGGCGATCGCGGGCAGTGTCGAAGCGGATCTTTTCGAGCAGGGCGGAGAGTGCGTCGTAGCAACCCTGGACATCGCCGATGGCATAGGTCGCCATCAGTGCAAGGTGCGTGGCACGGACAGCGTGAAACGCGGGATCGGCGCATCGAACGCGGTGCCGTCATCGGCCAGCATCTGGTAACTGCCCTGCATGGTGCCGACCGGTGTGTCGAGCACCGCACCTGAGGTGTACTCGAAGGCTTCACCGGGCGCGAGATGCGGATGCTCGCCGACCACGCCCGGACCGCGCACTTCCTCGACGCGACCATTGCCATGCGTGATCAGCCAGTGACGTGTCAGCAATTTCGCCGGCACGGCGCCGTCGTTGCGAATCGTGATGGTGTAGGCGAAGGCGAAACGCCCCTGGGCCGGCTGCGACTGTTCAGCGAGAAAGCGCGGGGCTGCA
>JAYUXS010000098.1:0-2051 GCA_043752845.1 Lysobacterales bacterium
GCCTTCGAACAGATCGACACGATCACGGTGTGCGATGTAGCGATAGAGCGCGTAGCCATCGCCGATTTCGTGTTTTCCTGACGCGGACTTGTCTCGATCCGAAACAGCAAGATAACGCTCATCGCCAATCGCCCGGGTCTCGATAACGAGGTCATCCAGGTGCCCGACGACTTCCGATCCACGATTGGTGTCCATCTCGATACTCGTCCAAATCGCGCAATCCGGACTGACATGCAGATACATCAACTCATCAGGGTCTCCCGCGTCCGCACGTTCGCCGAACAATTCCCACCAACCGACGAGCGCAGGATCGCAAGCGATGACTTCGCCGGTCGGTACCGACTGGACGGTAAGTGTTTCGCAGCCGGACAGCGCGAGCACACTGAGCAGGATCATGCAGAGTCGTTTCATGTTGCAGCCTCCACTTTCGCGAGCAGGACATCGGCTTCGACAAAATCACCGGCCACGGCGCGCAGTTCGGTGAGCTTGCCGGCATGCGGCGCACGCAGGGTGATTTCCATCTTCATGGCTTCCATGATGATCAGTTCCTGATTGGCTTCGACCATGGCATCCAGCGCCACCTTGACTGCGATGATGCGTCCCGGCATCGGTGACTTGATCGCATCCGTACCATGCGCTGCGCCGGCTTCAAACTTGAACGGGCTGCTTGGATGCAGGCGATAACGACGGCCGTCGACGAACACCAGCCAGTCGTCGCCGGAGCGACGCACACGCACGCGCAGCGCAGAACCCGACAAGCGTGCAATCAGCCATTCGCCGTCGTGCACGACGCGCTCGACCTCGACATGACGTCCGCCGACATCGAGCGCGTAGCGGCCATGCGCGCCATGCGCAGCCAACATCAATTGCTCGTTGCGCCATTCGAAGCGTACGACGCGCTTGCCGGCATGGCCGAGACGCCAGGCGTCCGCAGTGCCCCAGGGGCTGAACGGATCCGCGCTTGCGCGGGCGGCGCTGATCGCGGCCGATTCTTCAGCCAGCAGTTCGGCACAGGCGACGGCAATCAGTGCCGCTTCGGGCAATGCCGAGGGTGTCGCGAGCACTTCGTCTAAATGGCGATCGAGGTAGCCGGTGTCGATCGTTGCATTGACAACGGCCGGATGGCGTACCAGTTGCTCCAGGAAATCGATGTTCGACTTCGGCCCGAGCACATCGCATTGCGCGAGTGCATCTTGCAGTCGCCGCAGCGCCGACGGGCGATCGACATCGTGCACGATGAGTTTGGCGATCATCGGGTCGTAGAAGATCGAGACGGTATCGCCTTCGATCACGCCGGCGTCAATGCGCACGTTCGCATCAGCTTTGGGCAACGCGAGCTTGTGGATGCGGCCCGAGCCCGGCAGGAAACCCTGTTCGGCGTCCTCGGCGTAGAGCCGCACCTCGATGGCGTGACCACGCGAGCTGATCTGCGATTGCGTCAATGGCAGCGATTCGCCGCACGCGACGCGCAACTGCCACTCGACCAGATCGAGCCCCGTCACCAGTTCGGTCACCGGATGTTCGACCTGCAAACGCGTGTTGATCTCCATGAAATAGAAATCGCCCTGCGGACCAACGATGAATTCGACGGTGCCGGCATTGTGATAATCGATCGCCTTGCCAGCCGCAATAGCCGCAGCGCCCATTTGCGCACGCAGTGCCGAGGTCAGGAACGGTGAAGGCGATTCCTCGATCACCTTCTGGTAACGACGCTGTGCCGAACACTCACGTTCGTTCAGATGAATCACCTGGCCGTGCGTGTCGCCGAAAATCTGGATCTCGATATGGCGCGGGGTTTCGACGTAGCGCTCCAGCAATACGCGGTCGCGGCCGAACGCGTTCTTCGCCTCGCGCTGGCAACTTTCGAGAAGGGTGTTGAATTCGCCCGCAGCCCGCACCACGCGCATGCCCTTGCCGCCGCCACCGTGCGCCGCCTTGATCATCAGCGGATAGCCGATGCGATCGGCTTCGTGCTGCAAAAGCGCAGCGTCTTGATCTTCGCCGGTGTACCCAGGCACCACCGGCACGCTATGACCCTGCATCAGGATCTT
>JAYUXS010000099.1:0-2051 GCA_043752845.1 Lysobacterales bacterium
CCGTACAGCGCGCTGTGGCTCGACATCAGGAAAGACGCGGCCAGTCGCTCGCCTTCCCGATAGGCGAATACGGCGAGCGTCTGCTCGGGCAGGTCACGGCAGATCCGCAAAAAAAAATCACGGGTCAAGGCCGGCGTGTTGCCTTTCTGATCGAAGGTCGCGATGTAGCAGTCGTGCAGGAAATCGATCTCGCCATCGTTCAAATCGCCGCCGGCTTTGCGCTCGAAGCGCCAGCCGTCGCGTTGCAGTCGCGCGCGTTCCTGACGGATGTTCTTGCGCTTCTTCGCGGTCAGCGCGCCTAGAAAGTCCTCGAAATCGCGATAGCCGCGGTTGTGCCAGTGGAATTGCCAGTCGAAGCGCGGCAACCATGCGGCGTCGAACGCGTCGCATTCCGATGCCGGCAAGAAGTTCACGTGTGCCGACGACCAGCCCCGGCGTTGCGTATCATCAAACAAGGCCGCGACCAGCGCCTGTCGATGCATCGGGTCCGGTGCCAGCAGACGCGGACCATTGACCGGGGAATAGGGAATGGCGACCAGCCGTTTCGGGTAGTAGGCACCGACGGCGCGTTCGTAAGCGTCGGCGAAGGCGAAGTCGAAGATGAATTCGCCGTGCGAATTCTGCTTGCGATAGGCCGGTGTTGCGGCTACAAGGCGCGCGCCGTCCCACAGGCTCAGATGTTCGGCGCGCCAGCCGAGTTCGGCGCGCAAACTGCCACTCGCCTCAAGCGCTGCGAGGAAGGCATGGGCGACAAACGGATGGTCGTCGGGGCGCAAGGCATCCCAGTCCGCCGCTGACACGGCATCGATGCGCGTCAGCCAGCGGACTTCGAGCGCCATCGTTGCGCTCAGCTCAAACCGACCTGATCCAGATGTTTTTCGGCGTCGAGCGCGGCCATGCAGCCGAAGCCGGCCGAAGTCACCGCCTGGCGATAGATCTGATCGGCGACATCGCCGGCCGCAAACACGCCGGGAATGCTGGTCGCGGTGGCGCCGCCTTCGATACCGCTCTTGATGCGGATGTAGCCGTTCTTCATGTCGAGCTGGCCGTCGAACAGGCTGGTGTTCGGCGAATGGCCGATGGCGATGAACACGCCGGTGAGCGCGATGTCCCGGGTTGCGCCGCTGTCGACATGGCGCACGCGCATGCCGGTGACACCGCTGTCGTCGCCGAGCACTTCATCGAGGGCGTGATGCCAGAGCAGGTCGATCTTGCCGGCCGCAGCTTTCTCGAAGAGTTTGTCCTGCAGAATCTTCTCGGCCTTGAGCTTGTCGCGCCGATGTACCAGCGTCACTTTGCGGCAGATGTTGGACAGGTACAGCGCTTCCTCGACCGCGGTGTTGCCGCCGCCGATCACCGCCACGTCCTGATCCTTGTAGAAGCCGTCGCAGGTGGCGCAGGCAGACACGCCTCGGCCCTTGAATGTCTCTTCGGACAGGATGCCGAGGTACTTGGCGGTGGCACCGGTGGCGATGACCAGCGCGTCGGCGGTGTATTCGGCATTGTCGCCGATCAGCCGGAACGGTCGTGTGTTCAATTCGGCGGTATGGATGTGATCGAAGATGATCTCGGTATTGAAGCGCTCGGCATGCGCCTGCATGCGTGTCATCAAGTCCGGGCCCATCAGGCCGTGTGCGTCGCCGGGCCAATTGTCGACTTCGGTGGTGGTCATCAGCTGGCCGCCCTGGGCCAGTCCGGTGATCAGCACCGGCTTCAGATTGGCGCGCGCGGCATAGACCGCAGCGGTGTAACCGGCAGGGCCCGAGCCGAGGATCAGCAGGCGGCTGTGCTTGAGGGTGCTCATGTATGATTCTCTGGTGTAGCTGCGCAGCATGCGGGCGCGGTGCACCGATATCAAGCCTTCGATCGCTGTCTGCGGATGTAGCTCCGACACTGCGGTCCATCACACAGTCGAGACAACGTGACGAATCGCAGCAAGGAGCCGGTCGCAGCAGTGCCATCAGTCTGGGAAACCCGCATCCGCGAAGCCGTGGTGCTGATGCTGATACCGCTGATCGTCTACCTCGGCGTCTGTCTGTACACCTATCACC
>JAYUXS010000100.1:0-5001 GCA_043752845.1 Lysobacterales bacterium
ATCGGTAGACTTGCCGCTCTCCGTTCAAGAACTCCCTTAGGTTCGAGACTTCTCGCGCCTGAAGCGCACTCGCAACGAAGAAAAGCGAGAGACCGGCAATACTTGCCATGACTTTTCCCGACGATGACATCCGCCGTCCACGCGCTACTTTCTGCGAAACGACTCGACCTTCCGCTACCGATTCGCGCCCACGACAGATCTTTTCGAGGACGTAAACGTGGTACTGGATGTCTTCGAGGGTGCTGTCGTTCGGCAGCCGCTCAAGCAGCTCGGCGACTTCTTGTTTAGCGTTGTCAGCGGTGGCGGTCATCATGCGCTCCGGTCGATGTCGGCATTCTACGCGCGGTTTGTCGGTTTGGACGAGAAGGGTTCGTCCGCAGCGATCTGATTCTGTTTTCGCGCGACCATGCCTCATTTGCTGAGATCGATGACGCCGTGACCTCCCGCATTCACCGGAATGAGCGGCCAGCCGCTACTCGTAGTGCGTCCACATCCGCAGAACTTTGACGGTGTGATCGGCATCCAGCACCTTAGTACGACCACTCAATTGCGGGCTACGCGACGTCAAAGCGCTGGAATTTGATGATCTTGGTGTAGCGATCGAAATCGCTGTCGATGGTGAACAGTGCCAGGTCACGGCGTGCGGCGATGGCGCACAACAGGAGGTCGGTGCTGGAACCATGAATGCCCTTGGCCCGGCAAGCATTGAAAAAACTGGCCGCCAATTCATGATCATCGGCTTGCAATGCGACGTCAGGAAAAGCGCGCATGTGCTGCCGAAGGGTTTCGTAGTCAGTCGCTTGTTTGATGCCGGACAGCAACTCCTGGCGGACGACACCGGCCATGATCACGCGGCCATCGCCAATCAGTGCCGACAAGGCATCCACTTCGGGCGAAGTCGCGGCCTTGGTTTTGCGCCGCAGGGCCAACGACCAGACACAAGTGTCGACCAACACGTTCATCGCTTCGCCCGTGCCTTCTTGTAGTCGTAAGCAGCATCAAATTCGATTTTTCCGAAAAGATCCAAGACTTTCCGCTGCTGTCGTCGCTGAATGTACTCGCGCAACGCTTCAGTCACCGTCGCTTTCTTCGTTCGGTGTCCGCTGATTTGTTGCGCTTCGAGCAAAAGCTGGTCATCGATTGCGAGATTGGTTGCCATGTCGTTACTCCACACAGAGGCGTGTGTAGAACTCTACACGATTCGGTCAGTGAACCCGCGTGAGACCATGACGCAACCGCGTGCGCGCGAACGACCTTCAACTGCTTTTTGGAGACTTGGATGTACACATCGAAATCGTGGCTCGCTCCGTTCGCCCTGCTGGCGTTCGCGGTCAGCCTTTTCCCGACTGCAGGGCAGGCTGCGCGCTACGACAACGAATACTTCTCGATCACCTTGCCGGACGGCTGGGAAGAGCCGATGTCGCGCTTTCTCGGTGCGCGGCCGTATCCGTCGACCAGCATCATGTTCTGGAAGCCGCGCGCCGATTCGGCGCTCAGTGAGACTATTGATGTCTATGCCTCGGATTGGTCGCAGACCGTCGAGTACAAGCAATGGACAGCGGCAAGTATTGCGAGCCAGTCGAAAAGAATGTCGGCGTCGTGCATGGAGTCGGTGCGCCGCGCCTTCACTGCCCTAAACGTGGACACCGCATCGCGCAGCTGCAAGGCCGCCGGCCTGCAAGCCGACTGTGTGGATTGGCGTGCACGATCCAATGGCGTCGCGGCCGCCGGCACCTGTGTCGGCGTAGTTGCCGAGAATGGCATGGCACTTTGGATTCGCACGTCTGACGCCGAACCGCACGCAACGAAAACGGTGCCGGCGATGTTGCGTGCGATCAAGAAGATGCGCCTGAACAAGCAACGCGCCGAGCCCGCCGCAGCGCAGTAGCTCGATGCGACAGGATGGACGGCTGAGGCGGGAGCGGATCGCCGCCCGGTTATCGTCCCAAGGTCCGACGCGCCGCTTCCACGATCTTCTCGACTGTGAATCCGAAGTACGGATAGAGCTTCTCGGCGGGTGCCGAAGCACCGAAGCGATCGATGCCGATCACCGCACCATCGAGACCAACGTACTTGCGCCAGAAATCGCCGACGCCGGCTTCGACCGCGACGCGCGCACGGCACCATGAAGGCAAAACGCCTTCGCGCCATTCGATCGGCTGGGCATCGAATGCCTGGGTGCACGGCATCGACACGACGCGCACACCGATGCCTTCACCATCGAGCACGCGGGCGGCATCCATGGTGATGCCGACCTCGGAACCGGTCGCGATCAGGATAAGTTCGACCTTGGCATTGAGCGGATCGAGCAGCACGTAGCCGCCGCGTTCGATGTCGAGCAATTGCTGATCGCTGCGCAACTGATGCGGCAGGTTCTGGCGGCTGAAAATCAGACAACTCGGGCCAGCCTTGCGCTCGATCGCGTGCTTCCAGGCCATCGCCGTTTCGACGGTGTCGCAGGGGCGCCAGACCGGGTTGTTCGGGATATAGCGCAGCGCGGCAAGATGCTCCACCGGTTGATGGGTCGGCCCGTCTTCGCCGAGACCGATCGAGTCATGCGTGTAGACGTGAATGGCGTGCGCCGGAATCAGCGCGCTCATGCGCACCGCATTGCGGGCGTAATCGCTGAACACCAGGAAGGTGGCGTCATACGGCAAGAAGCCGCCGTGCAAGGCGAGACCGTTGGAAATCGCGGTCATGCCGAATTCGCGCACGCCGTAGTAGATGTAGTTGCCGATCGATGTATCGGCATTGACGTTCTTCGAACCCTTCCACAAGGTCAGATTCGAATGCGCCAGATCGGCGCTGCCGCCGATCAATTCCGGCAACAACGGACCGAAGGCATCGAGCGCCATCTGTGATGCCTTGCGCGACGCAACCACCGGGCCTTCGAGTTGCAGCTTGCGTGCGTAGGCGAACGCATTGTCCGCGAAATGCGCGGGCAAGCTGCCAGACATGCGCCGGGTAAATTCCGCAGCGAGTTCGGGATGGGCCTGTTCGTAGCGCGCGAACAGTTGCTGCCACTCGGCTTCCCATTGCGCGCCGCGCGCCGTGGCATTCCAGGCGTCGTAAATGGCAGCCGGCACTTCGAAGGGCGCATGCGTCCACCCGAGATTGGCGCGCGCACCGGCGATTTCGTCCTTGCCCAAGGGCGCGCCGTGCGAACTCTCCTTGCCAGCCTTGGTTGGCGCGCCAAAACCGATCGTGGTGCGGCAGCAGATCAAGGTCGGCTTGTCCGGATCGATGGCTGCGGAAACGATCGCTGCCTTGATCGCCTCGGCGTTGTGGCCATCAACGTCGCTGATCACTTCCCAGCCATAGGACTCGAAACGCTTGCGGGTGTCGTCGGTGAACCAGCCGCGCACGTCGCCGTCGATGGAGATGCCGTTGTCGTCATAGATCGCAATGAGCTTTCCAATCTTCAAGGTGCCGGCCAGCGAACAGACTTCGTGCGAGATCCCTTCCATCAGGCAGCCGTCGCCGAGGAAGACATAGGTGTTGTGATCAACGATGCCGAAACCGTCGCGATTGAAGCGCGCCGCCAGAACTTTTTCCGCCAGCGCGAAACCCACGGCATTCGCGAGTCCCTGGCCCAGCGGCCCGGTGGTCGTCTCGATCGCCGGATGCTCGTGCGCTTCCGGATGCCCCGCAGTCTTCGAGTGCAGCTGGCGAAAATGCTTCAGCTGTTCGATCGGGAAGTCGTAGCCGCTCAGATGCAGCAGCGAATACAGCAGCATCGAGCCGTGACCGTTGGAAAGTACGAAGCGGTCGCGGTTGGCCCAGCGCGGATTCGCCGGGTTGTGGCGCATGAAGTCGTTCCACAGCACTTCGGCGATATCGGCCATGCCCATGGGCATGCCGGGATGCCCCGATTTCGCGGTTTCGACCGCATCCATGGAAAGTGCACGAATGGCATTCGCCAGATCACGACGGCTGGTCATGTTTGTTCTCGACATAGGGAAACGGGGCGCGGCGGGCGCGGACAGACGGGGATTGTCCCGGCAGGAATGGGCGCGGGCAACCGCAGCCACCACACGCCCGGATTTCGACAGTCGCTCAGGCGAGGCCGTGGTTACGGCGCATCTCGTCGTAGGTCTGCGGCCGACCGATCAGATAGCCCTGGGCGTAGCGGCAGTTCAGTGCATCGAGCGCCTGCAACTGGGCATCGGTCTCTACACCTTCGGCGACGATGTCCGAGTCCAGCGCATGCACCATCTGCACGATGGCACTGACGATGGCGTGGCACCGCGGCGCATCGAGCATCTGGCGGATGAATCCCTGATCCAGCTTGACGGTTGAGAACTGCAGCTTGTGCAAGTGGCCGAGGTTGGAATAGCCGGTGCCGAAGTCATCCAGCGCCACCTTGATGCCCAGCGCATCGCAGCGCCCGATCAGTTCACCGACGCGCTCGAAGTCGAGCATCAGGCTCTCGGTGATTTCAATCTTGATCGCACGCGCGTCCACACCATGCTTGGCGGCAGCGGACTGCACCGCGCTCAGCATGTCAGATTCCGCGAGTTGGCGGCCAGACATGTTCACCGCAACGAACGGCAATGGCGTGACGCCGCTGGCCGCCAACTTGGCCAGCACTTCACAGACAATATCGAGCACATACTCGCCGACCGGCAGAATAAGCGAGGTTTCCTCGGCGAGGGCGATGAACTCGACCGGCGAAATCGGGCCGCGGACTGGATGCGTCCAACGCACCAGCGCCTCATAGCCGCTGATGCGTTGTTCGCGAATTTCGTAGATCGGCTGAAAGCGCACTTCCAGGTTGCGCGCGATCAATGCGTCGCGGAGTTGGGTTTCCAGATGAATCTTCGCCATCGCGCCGTCGTCATAGCCATCGGCATCATGGCTGACGCCGCTGTTCGTTGTGACCACGACCGGCGCTTCGCCGCTACGCAAAGCATTGAGTGCCGAACGGTAACGACTGAGCTGACCCTTGAGCAGCGCGCGCACGATCGGGTCGGATGCGTCGATGCGCTCGTTGATCTGCGC
>JAYUXS010000101.1:0-4996 GCA_043752845.1 Lysobacterales bacterium
CAAGGCGCGGCGCATGCGCGCAGGCTCGGACATCAGCCAGAGATGATTGATACCTGCGACAAGAAACACGACTCCTACCAACAGGATGACGACGAATGCCGCCAAGTACGGAACCACAACACCCTTAGCCGTGACGTAGCTGGAAAGGCCTTCCCCCCGAAAAACTTTCAGCATCACTCGCGCGCAGAAGCCCAGCACCACAACCCCGATGAACGCGGCACCGACGCTCTGGCCGGTCGCAGCAGCGCAACTACCGCAATCGCTGATTGATCTTGTCCAACGCCGCCTTGCCCGGTGAAAGTTCTTTCGCATTGAGCGTGTTCAGCGGCACGTCGATGGTGTTGAGGTGTTGGTGCAGGTCGCGTGAGTCGCTGTCCATGTAGAGCAGGCCGGTGACGATTTCGCCTTTGTATTGGTGTTCGGCGAGGTAATTCATGACTGCGATCTTGTTGTGGCAGTCGAAATCGCGGTGGATCTTGCGGAGCAGCAGCACGGTGCCGTCGTGTTGTTCGACTTCGACAACCTGCCCTTCTGCGTAATCGACGACAATTTCGTGCTTGTGCGGGATGAAGTCGATGCGGTTCACGGCTTCGTTGTGTTCGCGCACGTAGTCGTAGCTCTTGGTGCTGCCGGAGTGGTTGTTGAAGGCGACGCAGGGGCTGACGATGTCGATGAAGGCGGCGCCGCGATGCGCGATCGCAGCCTTGATGATCGGCACCAGTTGCTGCTTGTCGCCGCTGAAGCTGCGGGCGACGAAGGTCGCACCCATCTGCAATGCGAGGCTGACGACGTCGATCGGCGTATCCGAATTGATCACGCCCTTCTTCGATTGCGAACCCTGGTCCGCGGTCGCCGAGAACTGGCCCTTGGTCAGGCCATACACGCCGTTGTTCTCGAGGATGTAGACCATGTTCACGCCACGGCGCATCACATGCGCGAACTGGCCGATACCGATCGAGGCCGAGTCGCCGTCGCCGGACACGCCGAGATAGAGCAGCGACGAATTTGCGAGATTCGCGCCGGTCAATACCGAAGGCATGCGCCCGTGCACAGTGTTGAAGCCATGCGAATTGCCGAGGAAGTAGTCGGGCGTCTTCGAGCTGCAACCAATGCCCGACAGCTTGGCGACGCGATGCGGCTCGACGTCCATTTCCCAACAGGCCTGGATGATGGCCGCCGAAATCGAGTCGTGGCCGCAACCGGCGCAGAGGGTCGACACGCGTCCTTCGTAATCGCGACGCGTATAGCAAACCTTGTTCTGCGCCAAGCTTGGGTGGTGCATCTTGGGTTTGGCGAGGTAGGTCATGCTCGGCTCCTCGGGCGCAGGCGTTCGGCGATCGCATTCGTGATGAATCGCGCGGTGATCGGTGTGCCGTCGTAGTGCAGGATCGGCGGCAGTCGGTTCGGGGCGATTTCGAGTTCGTTGACGAGCATGCCGCGCAGTTGCGCATCGCGATTTTGTTCGACGACGAAGACCTGATCGTGGGCGTTGATGAACTCGACGATTGCATCCGCGAACGGGAACGCGCGCAGGCGCAAGGCGTCGATGTGCAGGTCCATGGCGTCGAGCGCGTCGAGCGCCTCCTGCATGGCCGGGCTGGTCGAGCCGAAATAGATCACGCCGAACCGCGTCGACTGCTTGGCTGCGCGCAATACCGGCTGCGGCACGAGCGCTTTCGCGGTCTCGAATTTCTTCAGCAGGCGGGTGACGTTGTACATGTAGTCGGCGCCGGTTTCCGAATAGTTCGCATAGGCGTTGCGTGTCGTGCCGCGGGTGAAGAACCCGCCCTTGGTCGGATGCGTGCCGGGATAGGTGCGGAACGGAATGCCATCGCCATCGACGTCGAGATAACGACCGAAGTCGCGACCGGCCTCAAGCTCGTCGTGGGTCATCACCTTGCCGCGGTCGTATTCGCGGCCTTCGTCCCAGGTGAAGGGCGCGCACAAACGCTGGTTCATGCCGATATCGAGATCAGTCATCACGAAAATCGGCGTCTGCAGCCGATCGGCGAGATCGAGCGCGGCAGCGGCGTGATCGAAGCATTCCTTCGGGTCTTCCGGGAACAGCAGCACATGCTTGGTGTCGCCGTGCGAGGCATAGGCGCAGGACACGATATCGGCCTGCTGCGTGCGCGTCGGCATGCCGGTCGACGGACCACCACGCTGCACATTGATCAGGGTGATCGGGATTTCGGCGAAATAGGCGAGACCGAGGAATTCGGTCATCAACGACACGCCCGGACCCGAGGTCGTGGTGAAGGCACGCGCACCGTTCCAGCCGGCGCCGACGATGATGCCGATCGAGGCGATCTCGTCTTCGGCCTGCACGATCGCGTAGCGGTTCTTGCCGGTTTCCGGATCGACGCGCAGCTTCTGACAATAGGACTGGAACGCCTCGGCGAGCGAACTGCTCGGCGTGATCGGATACCAGGCGCAAACGCTTGCGCCGCCGTAAACGCAACCGAGCGCCGCGGCGGTATTGCCGTCGACAAAGATGCGGTCGCCGACACTGTTCGCACGTTGCACGGTCAGCCCGATACGCCCGACATGCTTCGCTGCGTAATCGCGGCCAAGATGCAGCGCCTGCACATTCGATGCGAGCAGCTTTTCCTTGCCCTTGAACTGCTCGGTAAACAGCTGCTCGATCACGCTCGCTTCGATATCGAGCAAGACCGACAGCACACCGACATAAATGATGTTCTTGAACAACTGACGCTGGCGCGCGTCGGTGTAAGTCGCGTTCGCGATCTCGGTCAGCGGCACGCCGATCACCGTGATGTCGCTGCGGAACTTCGACAACGGCAACGCTTTGCTGTTGTCGTAGAACAGATAGCCGCCCGGTTCGATTTCACGGACGTCGGCATTCCAGGTTTGCGGATTCATCGCGACCATCAGGTCCACGCCGCCGCGGCGACCGAGATAACCGGCGCCGGTGACGCGGATCTCGTACCAGGTCGGCAAGCCCTGGATGTTCGACGGAAAGATATTGCGCGGACTGACCGGCACACCCATGCGCAGGATCGCTTTCGCGAATAGTTCGTTCGCCGAAGCCGATCCTGATCCGTTGACGTTTGCGAACTTGACAACGAAGTCATTGGTCGCGGTGATTGACGGCATCGCGGCCGGGGCCGCTCCTACATTGGCGTTCATGCAGCTACCTCGGTCTTGGTCTTGCTGCGGCAACCGCTACCGGCCTTCGTGGTTTCGAGCAGGAACTTCTGCATGTCCCAGGCGCCGGTCGGGCAGCGTTCCGCACACAGGCCGCAATGCAGGCACACGTCTTCGTCCTTGACCATCACCCTGCCGGTCTTGACGTTGTCGGACACGTACAGGTCCTGGGTCAGGTTCAGCGCTGGCGCCATCAATCGCTTGCGCAGATCCGGTTCATCGGCATTGAAGGTGAAACTGATGCAGTCCATCGGACAGATATCGACACAAGCATCGCATTCGATGCAGGCGTCCTTGATGAACACGGTCTGCACATCGCAGTTCAGGCAACGCGACGCTTCCTTGCACGCGGTCACGAAATCGAAGCCGAGCTCGACTTCGACCTTGATGCTGGTCAGCGTCAATTCCTTCGGCGCCCACGGCACGACGTAACGTTCGTCGCGCGCGATCTCGTTGTCGTAGCTCCATTCGTGGATGCCCATCTTCTGCGAGACCAGATTCATCAGCGGTGACGGACGATCCTGGAGGCTTTCGCCCTGCAGCAGCTTGTCGATCGACACTGCGGCGTCGTGACCGTGCGCGACCGCCCAGATGATGTTCTTCGGGCCGAACGCGGCATCGCCACCGAAGAACACATTCGGGATACTCGATTGGAAGGTGACCTTGTCCAACACCGGCAAGCCCCATTCGTCGAAGGCGAGGCCGATGTCGCGCTCGATCCACGGGAAGGCATTCTCCTGTCCAACAGCGATCAGCACGTCGTCGCATTCGATGCGCACGTCGGCTTCGCTGGTCGGCACCAGCACGCGCCGGCCCTTGGCATCTTTTTCCGCACGCACCCGCTCGAAGGTCATGGCGACAAGCCGGCCGTTCTCGTGCTCGAAGGCTTTCGGCACATGGAAATTCAGGAACGGGATGCCTTCGTGTTGCGCGTCTTCCTTCTCCCAGGGCGAGGCTTTCATTTCGTCGTAGCCGGAGCGCACGATCACCTTGACGTCTTCGCCGCCCAGGCGACGCGCCGAACGACAGCAGTCCATCGCGGTATTGCCGCCGCCAAGCACGATCACGCGTCGACCGATTTTTTCGATGTGCTGGAACGACACCGAGGCGAGCCAGTCGATGCCGAGGTGGATGTTCGCGGCGGCTTCGCGCCGACCGGGCAGATCGAGATCGCGACCGCGCGGTGCGCCGGAGCCGACGAAAACTGCGTCGTAACTCTTGGTCAGCAATTCCTTCAGCGAATCGATGCGCTTGCCGCCGATGAACTCGACGCCGAGATCGAGGATGTAGCCGCACTCCTCATCGATCACCGATTCAGGCAGACGAAAGCGCGGCACCTGGGTGCGCATGAAGCCGCCGGCTTTCGGATCGGCATCGAACACGGTGACTGCATAACCGCAGCTCGCGAGATCGCGTGCAACCGTCAGCGAGGCCGGGCCGGCACCGACACAGGCGACGCGCTTGCCATTGCGCGGCGAGGGTTTGGGTAATAGTGGGTGGATATCACCCTTGTTGTCGGCGGCGACACGCTTCAAGCGGCAGATCGCGACCGGTTCCGGTTTGTCGCCGTTGTTCTCTTCGACGCGTCCGCGCCGACACGCCGGTTCGCAGGGACGATCGCAGGTGCGCCCGAGGATTCCCGGGAACACGTTCGAATTCCAGTTGACCATGTACGCCGCGTCGTGACGACCGGCGGCGATCAGGCGGATGTACTCGGGTACCGGCGTATGCGCCGGACAGGCCCACTGGCAATCGACAACTTTGTGAAAGTAATCGGGATTGCGAATATCGGTTGGACGCATGCCACTCCCCAAGGTGTTCAACCAAG
>JAYUXS010000102.1:0-4983 GCA_043752845.1 Lysobacterales bacterium
CACCGGCTGCGGCGACGCCTATCGCGCCGGCCTGATCTACGGCTGGATGCAGGGCATGGACATGGCCACGACCGGGCGCATCGCCTCGCTGATGGGCGCGATCAAAATCGAACATGTCGGCCCGCAGAACCAGCGCTTCGACTACGACCAGTTCGCCAACCAGTTCCGCCAGCAATTCGGTTACGCGCTGAACTGAGCGCGCTGGGCTAAAAAAGCAGGAACCCGCCGTGGTAAGCGGCGGGTTCCTGTTGAAACGGTGAACGTTGTTGCTTAGAACTCTTGCGAGAAGCGCACGCCGAACGTGCGGGGCGGCGATACGATCGTGTAGCGCTGGGGACCGCAGACGGTTTCCGGGCACTGCACGAAGCGGTAGTTCTCGACGTTCTCGTCGGTGGCGTTCTTGACGTAGACGTCGACCGACCAATTGTCGCGCCGTAACCCGGCAGTCAGATCCAGCGTGGTGTATCCATCGAGATTGCCGATGATGCTGTTCTCGAGGTCACGCAGGTCGGATGAGCGCTCACCCTCACGCACCACCGCGCCCTGCCAGAAGGCCTCGAACTCGCCCAGATCAAACGTGTAGCGGGCGGTGACGTTGCCCTTGAAGTCGGCCGTGACCGGCAGACGTGTTCCCGCCGTGGCTTCCGGGCCGTCCACCGGATCTTCGCCGCCCGGCGGAATCGTGCCGGCCGGGCAGTTGGTTTCGGGGTTGCCATTGGCGTCGGTGAATCCGCAATAGTTTTCCGACAACTCGGCGTCGTAGAACGCGAGTCCGGTCGAAAGTCGCAAGTTATACGTCGCCGCCCACTGCAGTTCGAGTTCAAGTCCGCGGATCTCGGCCTGGTTGGCGTTCTTGATTTCAGTCAGACCGTTCTGGCCGAGCAGCGCAAACTGGAAGTCTTCCCAGTCCTCCTGGAATACGGCGCCGTTGAAGGTCAATGAATTATCGTTCCAGCTCGTCTTCCAGCCGAATTCCATATTGGTCAGGAAGTCCGACAGGTACGGGGCCAACGTGCCGCGACGATTGATGCCGCCGGGGCGGAAGCCTTCCGACCAGGTGCCGTAAATCATCTTCTCGTCGTCGATGTGATATGCGAGATTGACGCGGCCCAACCAGCCATCTTCCTGCACGTTCTTGTCGAACACCGTACACGGTGCGCCATTGAACGGCACCCAGGTCGATTCCGCACCGCAACTCGCTTCGCCGTAATCCGAGTTCGGCGAGTAACCGTTGGAAAAGCCGAAGAAGCCCGTGAGTGAATTGTCGGTTTCAAAGTAACGTGCACCGACGGTGCCGGTCAGCTTGTCGTTGAAGTCATAAGACATTTCGCCGAAGAAGGCCTGGTCCTGATCGTTGCGCACCTGCTGGGTCAGCCAGATCGTGTCCGCCCAGCCGGTGACCGACAGATCGTCGGCGAGGCCATCGACGCGATAGCGCTGCTGGATCTTGTGCTCCTGGTCCTGCCAGAAGAAGCCGGCGACAAAGCGCAAGCGGTCTTCGGTCGGCGACGCCAGACGTACTTCATGGCTGCTTTTCTTGAAGCGATCGGCGGCCTGGATGTACTGCGACGGATTCACCAGATCGCCGGCGTTGTCGTAAAAGAAGGCACCGGAACCGTTCAAAGTGTCGTACCAGTAACCGTAGTCGTTGTAGTCGGCTTCGGAATCGATGTCGCGATCGAGATTGGAATAGGCATAGGTCAGATCAAAATTGCCGATCTTGCCCTGGATGGTGAGTGCAGCCTGCACCCATTCATCGGTCGAGGATTCCGGGTAGTAGTGCGTCAAGGCACGCTCTTCGCCGAGCAGTTCATCTTGCGCGGGAATGCCATTCGAGTGCGTGCGCTGGTAATTCAGCGTCGGCGTGATCGACCAGTTGTCGTTCAGATCGACCTTGAGTGCGGCGCGTGCGCCGGCGGTGTCGGCGTAGTTGTAGTCGGCGCGAGCGAGGTCGGCGTTGTCCATGGTGATTTCGGACGTCGGGAAGGTACGCGTGCCCTGCACATTGTCGATGTAGCCGGCATCACTGCGGCTCCAGCCGACGAGGCGGATGGCGGCGCTGTCGCCAAGCGGGATATTGACGAAGCCTTCGGCGACATTGCCGGTATCGCCGTCGTGCAGCGAATTCAACTCGCCGCTGTAACCAGCCGCAAATGCGCTGGCATCGGGCTTGTTGGTGATGAAGCGAATCGTGCCGGCCTGCGAGCTCGCGCCGTACAAGGTGCCCTGCGGACCGACCAGAGTTTCGACCCGGGCCATGTCATACAAATGCACATCGAGCGCGCCTTGTGCGGTTGTGATCGGCTGTTCGTCCAGATAGATGCCGACGCTGGGCTGCGAGGCCGAATGATTGCCGTCGCCGCCGCTGGCGACGCCGCGCATGTAAACGACGTAACTGCCGGGCAGTTCGGCCTGGCGCTGGAACGACACACTCGGCGAGAGCTTGAAGATGTCATCGATGTCGGCGATGTGCAGCTCTTCGATCTGATCGGTGCCGAACACCTGCATGCTGATCGGCACTTCCTGCAAGTTTTCGGTTCGCTTCTGTGCGGTCACGGTAATCGTTTCCAGCACGGCTTCGCCATCTTCGGCTTTCGCCGCTGCTTCCGGATCGGCAGCTGGTGCCGAATCCTGGGCTAGGGCGACGGAGCTCATGGCCAGCCAGATGGCAGCAGCCAATGGTGCGCGGGACAGCTTGAAGCGTTTCTTGTTTTTCAAATCGGGTTTCATTGCCGCTCTCCTTTCGGTTGGTTCACGAATCTCGATTGTTACGCAAATCAGTCAAATGCGGGTACCTCGGGATACATTGTCAGCACCGGACCGAGCACCTGCTTGAGCGGATCCAGCCAAGGCTCGAAGTGCCGCCAGTGATCGACGCCTTCGCGGTAGATCGGCTTGCGCACCTGTTCGGAACTGGCGGTGCGCACCGGCCGGTCATTTTCGAAGAACTTCAGGCAGCCCGGCTCGAACGGCAAGCCGCAATAGTCGAGCAGGCGCCGTACCTCGAACTCGGTGTCATCGACCATGCGCTCATAGAACACGCGATGCACGCGCCCCGGCAGTACCGCGTCGAAATGCGCCATCAGCTCGACGTAGTCGCGGTAGTACCTACCGATATTCTCGAGCCCATAGCTGAAGTTCTGGCCGCGCGCAAAAAATTGCTTGAACCCGGAAAAACAACAGGCGAGTGGATGGCGGCGGGCGTCGACGATCTTTGCCCTGGGCAGAGCCAGGTGAATCAACCCGATATGGAAAAAGTTGTTCGGCATCTTGTCGATGAAGAACGGCGTGCCTTGTTTACGCTGGATGCGCGTCTTTTGCAGATACTGCTCGCCCAGTTCGCGCAACGCCTCATGCGGGGTCGCGGCGAGCATTTCGTGGTACGAACCGAGTTGCGCAGCGGTCGCCTGACGACGCAAGTCGCGCGTCATCGAGATGATCTCGGGCAATTCCATGGTGCCTTCGACCTGGGAATGACTGGACAGGATCTGTTCGATCAAGGTGGAACCGGAGCGCGGCAGTCCTACGATGAAGATCGGATCGTCTGCGTCGCTGCCGTTGCCGTTGCCGGCGCGATCAACGAAAAATTCCCGCGTGAATACTGTCTTTGAGCGGCGTACCCGTTGCGTCGAGTCCTCGGGCGAGTAAGGCATCAACGCATTGCGCTGGGCATTGCCCGCAGCGTAATGGTGAAAAGCTGCTGCATAGTCGGCTTCGTCCTCAAGCGCCTTGCCGAGCGCGAATTCGAATTGGCAACGCTGCTCCGGATCGAGGTCGGTGAGATCGCGTTGCCGGCTCATGACCGAAACATCAGCTGCGTCGAAGCGGAAGGTCTTGAGATTGGCGAGGCTCCAGTAGGCCTCGCCCATCGCCGGGTCAAGTGCGATGCACTTGCGATAAGCGGCGATCGACTCCGCCTGTTGCCCGGCGGTCTTCAATGCGTGGCCGTAACTCAACCAAAGTCGCGGTTGCGTCGGATAGGCGAGTAATACGCGTTCGTAAATGGCGATCGCCGGCACATAGTCGCCGACGCGACACAACACGGCCGCCTTGAGGTTCAGTGCACTCGCGCTTTCGGGATTGGCAGCGAGCAACATTTCGAGTTCCGAAAGGGCGAGTTCGGGTTCGTTCTCGCGATGCAGCACCATCGCGTAATTCTGCCGTGCCGCCTGAAAGCCGGGCGCGAGTTCAAGGCAGCGCTGCAGCAGCGCCTTGCCATCTTCGTTGCGACCCAGCCGGACTGCGAGCTCAGCCAACATGCGCATCGCTGCGACGTCGGTCGGCGCTTCGAACAACCGCGTCTTCAAAAGACGTTCGGCGTCCGCGATACGGCCGTCGCACATCGCACTCGCGGCCATCAGCAAAGCGGGTTCTCTCGTGGAGTACTTCAAGTAGCGGGCATTGGCGGCATCGCTGCCGGCATGGTCGCCGAACGCGGCGCGATGGCGAGAGATGGCGAGCCAGGCTGCAGGAAGGTCCGGCTTGATAGCGACAACGCGTTCAAACATCGTCAGGGCCTGTCCGCCGAAGCCTTGCCGCTCATACGCCGTCGCGAGTTCGTTCAAAGCGGAGACGAATCGCGGCTGCGCAGAGACGATGGACTCAAGCCGCAACACCGCGGACGCCAGCTGACCCGCCAACAGTTGCGACTTTGCGAGAATAAGCTGGGCATTGGGTTCATTTGGAATGGCAATCAGGATTTCCTCCGCCTGCTGCCGCGCCAGCAAGGGCTGCTCCTGAAGCAGCCGATGCGCGTTCGCCAAAGCAGCACATAGCGAGCCAGTGGGCTCGGCCGTCGCAGTCACATGCAGTTCCTTGTTGTCGACGAGCCAGTGCGGAAACCCCAAAAGAAACGCCCCGCCGATTGCTCGACGGGGCGCTCATTATAAAGCCCTTGGCGGTGACCTACTCTTGCATCGCTTGAGCGACACTACCATCGGCGCTGCAGCGTTTCACTTCTGTGTTCGGGAAGGGAACAGGTGG
>JAYUXS010000103.1:0-2040 GCA_043752845.1 Lysobacterales bacterium
GCAGATCATCGCCACCGTGTTGTCGCTGAATCCGGAAGTCGACGGCGATATCCCGGCCTTGATCGGTGCTTCGGCTGCGTTGATGTTGTCCGGCCTGCCGTTTGCCGGTCCGATCGGTGCCGCGAAAATCGGTTATGCCAACGGCCAGTATCTGTTGATGCCGACGGCGACCGAACTGAAAACCTCGCAACTTGAACTTGTCGTCGCCGGTACCGCAAATGCGGTGCTGATGGTCGAGTCGGAAGCGAAGTTGCTCAGCGAAGAAATCATGCTCGGCGCGGTCACACATGGCCATCAGGCGCTGCAAGTGGTGATCAACGCGATCAAGGAATTCGTCGCGGAAGCCGGTTGCAAGACCTTCGACTACAAGTCGCCGGCACGCAACGACGGGCTGATCGATGCGATCAACGGCGTCATCGGCACACGGCTCGCAGCTGCCTACAAGATCCACGACAAGGGCCAGCGTCGCGATGCGATCTCGGTCGTCCGCAAGGAAGTGCACGAAGCACTCGCGGCACAGGCCGAAGCCAATGGCTGGAAGCCGGCCTTGATCAACAAGGAATTCGGCGATCTCGAATACCACACCATGCGTCGCTCGGTGCTCGACACCAGGATTCGCATCGATGGCCGCGATCTCGTCACGGTGCGTCCGATCACGGTGCGCGTTGGCGTGCTGCCGCGTACCCACGGTTCGGCGCTGTTCACGCGCGGTGAAACGCAGGCGCTGGTCACGACCACGCTTGGCACCACCCGTGATGCGCAGATCATCGATGCGGTCGAAGGCGAAACCAAGGATCCGTTCCTGTTCCATTACAACTTCCCGCCGTTCTCGGTCGGTGAAACCGGTCGCGGTGGCGGTCCGAAGCGTCGCGAAATCGGCCACGGCCGTCTCGCCAAGCGCGGGGTCGCTGCGGTGATGCCGACCATCGAAGCGTTCCCGTACGTGATTCGTGTCGTGTCGGAAATCACCGAGTCGAACGGTTCCTCGTCGATGGCTTCGGTCTGCGGTTCCTCGCTCGCGATGATGGACGCGGGCATCCCGCTGAAGTCGCCGGTCGCGGGTATTGCGATGGGCCTGATCAAGGAAGGCGACGACTTCGCAGTGCTGTCCGACATCCTCGGCGACGAAGATCATCTCGGCGACATGGACTTCAAGGTCGCCGGCAGTGCCGAAGGCATTTCCGCGCTGCAGATGGACATCAAGATCGACGGCATCACCGAAGAGATCATGAAGGTCGCGCTGAACCAGGCCCGTGTCGGTCGTCTGCACATCCTCGGTGAAATGGCCAAGGGTCTGAATGCGCCGCGTGCCGAACTCTCGGATTACGCGCCGCGTCTGCTGACGATGAAGATTCATCCGGACAAGATCCGCGAAGTGATCGGCAAGGGCGGCGCCGTGATCCAGGCGATCACCAAGGAAACCGGCACGCAGATCGACATCCAGGACGACGGCACGATCATCATTGCCTCGGTCAACGCTGCCGCCGCGCAATCGGCGAAGGCGCGCATCGAGCAGATCACTTCCGACGTCGAGCCGGGTCGCGTTTACGAAGGCAAGGTCGCAAAGCTCATGGACTTCGGTGCTTTCGTCACCATCGCGCCAGGAAAGGACGGTCTCGTCCACGTCTCGCAGATTTCCAATGAGCGCGTCGAGAAGGTCTCGGACAAACTCAAGGAAGGCGACATCGTCAAGGTCAAGGTGCTGGAAGTCGACAAACAGGGCCGCATCCGCCTGTCGATGAAGGCCGTCGAGGAAGGTGAGGAAGTTACCTCGTAAGTCGACACTTCGTCACGAAGCGTCACAAGAAAAGGCGAGCCGTGAGGCTCGCCTTTTTGTTGCCTGTCACCCATTCAGGCAAATTGCGTCAAAACGGAATATTCTCCGCCCAGTTGGCCCGCGCGGGGAGCACTGACATTATGTGCTTGGAGCACAAGGGAGTTGAAATGGATATTGGAAAGGGTTTTTCTCGCGTCAATTCGGTGATCACACGCGCCGTTCAATGTGCCTCGGTCTTGGTCTTGCTTCTCGCGGCTACCGTC
>JAYUXS010000104.1:0-2038 GCA_043752845.1 Lysobacterales bacterium
GAACAGCGTCTTGGCCGTCTTGTAGTCGGCGTCGCTTCTGAAGCCTTGCAATACCTCGATCAGAATCAGGTCACCGATCGCCACAGGTTCGGCTCCGAGCAGCGCATCCAGGCGGTCGGTCGAGGGAGAAGCGACGCCGTTGAAATAGTCGATCCAGACGCTGGAATCGACCACGATCACTTGGCAGATCTCATCTCGTTCAAGCTGCCTTCCCAGGTGAGCTTGCCCCTGAATCCCTTGATCGCGCCCTGCTTCTTGAGTTGAACCAGCGTCTTGAGTCCAAGCTCCACCGCTTCGCGCTTGGTCTTGAGGCCGGTCGCCTTGAGCACCTCTGCCATGAGCGAGTCTTCAATTTCGATATTGGTGCGCATCGCAACACCTTATGTGTAGGAATGCGACTTATCGTACACACGAATCCCGTGCAATGACAGTCCCGCTAGCGTGGCACTGCCCGCAGCGGCAACGCCGCTTCGATCTCGACACGCAGGTCTTCGCGGCAGACGTCGCCGTGCAGCAGCATGAAGCAGGCATTCGCCCCGAGACGTTCGAGCAGGTACGCACGCACCTGTTTCGCTTCGGCCGGGTCGCGCAGGTAGACGCGCAACAACGCGTCATTGGCGAAGTCGGCGCGGGCTTTGACCTGGGTTTCAGCCTCACGCACCAGGGCTTCGATGTTCGCGAAGATCTCGTCGAGCTGGGTCGTGGTGTCGTCGTGCTGCGAGGCGTGGCCGACGATGCTCGCGGTCCCCGAGATCAGCAGCAGCGGCTGCGCGCCCGGCAACAGCATGGCGCGCGAAAAGCCGGGTGCGACCGGGCCGTAGTCACGCGGATAGTCGAACGCCGGGACTTGCCGCGGATTCTCGATGGCGATGCCGGGGACACGCGCCGCGATCCATTGCACGACGAGTTGGTCGGGCGGTGACGGCACGCCGATCGCGGTTGCCGCGGCATAACCTTCCTCGGGACGCGTGTTGATCACGCGCGCACGCCCGATGCAAAATTGCCGGTAACGCTCGGCATCGTCAGCACCGGCATTGATCGCGCCGAAGTAGTGCCAGACGCGCAGCAGATGCCAAAACCCGAGGCGATGGCTGTGCCCCAGCATCAGGCCGTAGGCGTGCTCGGTGGCCTGCGCAAGATCGTCCTGTTCATCGATGCGCAGCTCGCCGAACAGCACGTCACCGGTGTGATGCAGGCTGAAATGCGCGTGCGATTCGCGCGTCGGCGCATCAGCCGTCGACCAGAACTCGATGCGCGAGCTGCCGACCAGATCCCGCAGCGGCAGCACGAAGGCTTCGGGAAACTTGCCATTGGCGCGACCGGCGAGCACGTGCGCCAAGGCGTGGGCGTCGACATCGGCGACTCGCGCCTGCGGGCACAGGCCGAAGGCTGCAATGGGGGAATCTAGGCGCGTCATCAACCGGTGTTGCGACGCTCGCGCATCGCGTAAATGGATCAGGGCGACTATCTTAGCCGCTTCGAACAGCCACCAGATTCTGGAACTCCTGCATGGCGCACACCGCACCTGACCTCGATCAAGTTCGAAACTGGCTCATGGGCCTGCAAGATCGCATCTGTGCCGAGATCGAGGCGATCGACGGCAGTGCCGCTTTTCGCGAAGACGCCTGGACCCGCACTGAGGGCGGCGGCGGGCGCACCCGCATCCTGCAAGACGGCGGCGTGTTCGAGCAGGCCGGCATCGGTTTTTCCCACGTCGAAGGCACGCAGATGCCGGCGAGTGCGACCGCACATCGCCCGGAACTCGCGGGCAAGGCGTGGCAAGCGATGGGCGTGTCGCTGGTGTTCCATCCGCGCAATCCGCATATCCCGACCACACACATGAATGTGCGCATCTTCGCGACGCGCGGCGACAATCCAGTCTGGTGGTTCGGCGGCGGTTTCGACCTGACCCCGTTCTACCCGGTCGACGCCGACGTGCGCCATTGGCATCAGGCCGCGCATGACGCCATCGCGCCCTTCGGTGCCGAGCTCTATCCCGAGTTCAAGACCTGGTGCGACCGCTATTTCCTGCTCAAGC
>JAYUXS010000105.1:0-2036 GCA_043752845.1 Lysobacterales bacterium
GCCGGCCAGTTGGCTGTCCAACCGCGCCATCAGCGACATCCTGAACACGATGAATGCGAAACACATTTTGGTCGTTGCCGACTCCTGTTACTCGGGTTCGATGACGCGTGCGTCGGTGCCGACGTTCACCAGCGCCATGGCCGACAAGGCCTGGGCGCAATGGGTGAAGACGATGAGCCAGAGCCGCTCGCGCACCGCCTTGACCTCGGGCGGTTTGGCGCCGGTGCCGGATACCGGTCGTGGCAACAACTCGCACTTCGCGCTGGCTCTGCTCGCCGCGCTTGAAGACAACTCACAGTTGCTGGAAGGCCAGCGGCTGTTCCAGCAGGTGTCGTCGTCGCTGGCGCTGGCTGCGGCCGAATCTTCGCTGGTGCAGATTCCGGAATACGCACCGATCCAGTTTGCCGGACATGAAGCGGGCGAATTCTTCTTCAAGCCGGAGGCGTCCGGCGTTGCCGTCGCAGGCAGGAGCGCGCAGGTGGCGCGCAGCGCGCCCTGATTGGCAGGCGGCCGGTGGACACGGGACAATAGGGGTTCCGGATCTTCGGTCGCCTCAAGGAATCTGCATGGATTTGCTGGACTGCGTGGAAATTGAAACCGGGGTGAACCCGCAATTCAGTGTGTTGTGGCTGCATGGTCTTGGTGCCGACGGCCACGATTTCGAGCCGGTGGTGCCGCAGTTGGTGCGCCCGGACTGGCCGGCGATCCGCTTCGTTTTTCCGCACGCGCCGGTGCGTCCGGTGACGCTGAACGATGGCATGCGCATGCGCGCCTGGTACGACATTTCCGGCAGCGAAATCGCGCACAAACAGGATGAAGTCGGCATCCGCGATGCGATGCAGCGCGTCGACGCGCTGCTCGCGCGCGAGGTCGAGCGCGGCATTGCGCCGGCACGCCAGTTCATCGCCGGATTCTCGCAAGGTGGCGCCATCGCGCTGTCCGTCGCGATCCGGCGCACGCAGCCGCTGGCCGGTGCGGTCGCGCTGTCCACCTATCTGCCGCTGGCTGATATGGCCGAACGCGAAGCGACCGAACAGGCACGCAGCATCCCGATTTTTCTGGCGCACGGCAGTCAGGATTCGGTGGTGCCGCAGGGCCTTGGCCTGATGTCGCGTGAATGGCTGACGCGCCACCAGTTCAAGGTCGACTGGCACAGCTACCCGATGCCGCATAGTGTTTCGATGGACGAGATCCGCCATCTCACGCAGTGGTTGGGACAGCGCATCGAGGCTGCGGCCTGATGGCCCACCCCGGCGCACGCCATGCCGCGCCGCATGGCTGGATGCCGGATTTTTGCAGTTTGCCGATACTCGGCAGTGTCGTCGTCATTGTCGAATTGATCGTGTTGATCGTGTTGATCGCGCCTGGGCAGGGCACCTGGCCGGATCTGCGCGACTTCTTCGCCGCAAGTTTTTTGGCGCAGTGGATTGCCCTGATCAGTGCCGCCGCATTGTGCAAGGCCGGTCCCTGGCTCGGTCGCCGCAGTGCTTACTGGGGCAGCCTGTGCGCCGTTTTGCTGCCGATGATGATTGCGGCGGTATGCAGTTCGCTCGCGATTTCGCTGGATCGGTCATTGGCACTGCGGCTGATTCCTGGCAACGAGATCGCCACGTTTGTGCTTGCCAACACGTTGCTGGCCGGCTTGGTCGGCAGCATCGTGCTGCGTTATTTCTATGTGTTGCAGCAATGGAGTCGCGGTATCGAGGCGCAGGCGACGGCGCGCATTGAAACCCTGCAGGCACGCATCCGCCCACATTTCCTGTTCAATAGCCTGAACGCGATCGCGAGTCTGATCCGCATCGATGCCGACAAGGCCGAGACCGCGATCGAGGATCTGGCGACGGTATTCCGCGCCACCCTGCGCGAGGAACGCGCCGATCACACCCTCGCCGACGAACTCGAGATCGTCGACCGCTATCTCGCGATCGAAGCGCTGCGCCTCGGTTCGCGCTTGCAGGTCAGCCGCACGATCGATGCTGCGGCGCGGCAGCTTCGTGTGCCGGCCCTGAGCGTACAGCCGCTCGTCGAGAACGCGA
>JAYUXS010000106.1:0-4953 GCA_043752845.1 Lysobacterales bacterium
GTCACCGCGACACCGACGAAGGCGAGCGCCGCCATCGGAATCGGCAGGCCGAGCGCCTGACCGATGACCTGGTCGCGCTGGCTGCGCGCATAACGTGTGAAATCCGGGATGTTCAATGCCAGCGTCGCCCAGAAGCCGACCATTGCGGTCAGTGACGGCCAGAACACGCTGTAGAACTGACCTTCGCGTTCGCCTCCAACGGCAAACTTCGACGGCGTCGACAACATCGGCCCGAAGCCGTCGGCGCGATCCCAGGCCCAATAGAGCAAGCCCGCGCACATCGCGATCAGCACCGGCGCCGCCCACAACTCCAGCCAGCGGATCGACTCGGTACCGTTGCGGATGAACCAGACATGCAACAACCAGAACGCGAGGAAGCAGCCGGTCTGGCCCGCGTCGATGCCGAGGATCGGCAGCGGATCGCCATCGAGCGCGTTGAAAGTCAGGATGTTCGCGATGGCGTAGATCGCGGCGCCGCCGACCCAGGTCTGGATACCGAACCAGCCGCAAGCGACCAACCCGCGCAGCAGCGCCGGAATCTTCGCGCCGCGCGTACCGAATGACGCGCGCAGCAGCACCGGGAACGGAATGCCGTGCTTGGTTCCGGCGTGGCCGATCGCGATCATCGGAATCAGCACGATCAAGTTGGCGAGCAGGATGGTGCCGACTGCCTCCTTCCATGACATGCCTTCGCTGACCAGGCCGGCGGCGATCATGTACGCCGGCACACACACCACCATGCCCACCCACAACGCCGCGATCGCCTTCCAGTCCCAGGTACGGTCGTTCTTCGCAGTCGGCATCAGATCGGCATTGATCAAATCCAGACTGACCGGAACCGACTTGTCGTAGTCCATCGCCTTGGCGCGCATCAGCCGCTCACCCGCAGCGGATTGTTCGGATGCGTCGTCCAGTTTGCGAAGCCGCCGTCATCGACGCGCTGCATGGTGATGCAGTCGTCGACCGGACAGACGTGCATGCACAGGTTGCAGCCGACACATTCGGCATTGACCACTTCGAAATGACGCTTGCCGTTCTTCGTCGCGAGGATGGCCTGATGCGCGGTGTCTTCGCAGGCGATGTGGCAGAGCCCGCACTTTATGCACAGGTCCTGATTGATCAACGCCTTGATGTCGTACTTCAAGTTCAGGAATTGCCAGTCGGTGACGTTCGGCACGGCCTTGCCGCAGAAATCGTCGATCGTCTTGTAGCCCTTGCTGTCCATCCAGTTCGACAGACCGGAAATCATGTCGTCGACGATGCGGAAACCGTAGTGCATCGCCGCTGTGCACACCTGCACCGAACCCGAACCGAGTGCGATGAACTCGGCCGCGTCGCGCCAGGTGCCGATGCCGCCGATGCCGCTGATCGGCAAGCCGCGGGTCTGCGGATCGCGCGCGATCTCGGCGACCATGTTCAACGCGATGGGTTTGATTGCCGGTCCGCAATAGCCGCCATGCGTGCCCTTGCCGTCGACGGTCGGCGTCGGCGCCATCAGATCGAGATCGACCGAAGTGATCGAGTTGATGGTGTTGATCAGGCTCACCGCATCCGCACCGCCGCGATGTGCCGCTCGAGCAGTCGCACGGATATCGGCGATGTTCGGCGTCAGCTTGACGATGCAGGGCAGCTTCGAATGCTGCTTGACCCAGCGCGCCACCATCTCGACGTATTCCGGCACCTGGCCCACCGCCGCACCCATGCCGCGTTCGCTCATGCCGTGCGGACAGCCGAAGTTCAATTCGACGGCGTCGGCGCCGGTGTCCTCGACCATCGGCAGGATGTATTTCCAGCTCGCCTCGTCGCACGGCACCATCAGCGACACGACCATCGCGCGGTCCGGCCATTCGCGTTTCACTTGTGCGATCTCGGCAAGATTGATCGCGAGTGGACGGTCGGTGATCAGCTCGATGTTGTTGAGCCCGGCCATGCGCTGCCCGTTCCACTGCACCGCGCCGTAGCGCGAACTGACATTGACCACATGCGGATCGAGACCGAGCGTCTTCCAGACCACGCCGCCCCAACCCGCCTCGAACGCGCGGATGACGTTGTAGGCCTTGTCGGTGGGCGGCGCGGATGCGAGCCAGAACGGATTCGGCGATTTGATGCCTACGAAATTCGTGAACAGATCGGCCATGGTGTTCTCCTCAGGCCTTCAACAGGAATGCATGGATCGCGCTTGCGGCATGCTTGCCGTCGGCGACCGATTGCACGGTCAGATCGGTATGGCCGCCGACGCAGTCGCCACCGGCCCAGACGCCAGCGAGACTGGTCGCCGCCTGTGCATCGACCTCGATGCGGCCCTTGTTCAGGCGCAGCAGATCTACACGGGCTTCGGACAAACCATCGGTCAGCATCACTTGCCCGATCGCCTTGAGCACGACATCGGCTTCGAGCGTGAAGAATTCGCCACTGCCGACCAGCTTGCCGGACGCATCCACGGCCGTGTGTTCGAAGCGGATACCGCTCAGCACACCGCGCGTGCTGACCAGTTCCGCCGGCTGCGCGTAATGGATCACGTGCACGCCTTCGGACTGAGCGAAGGCCTGTTCATGATCGGTCGCACTCATCGCCTCGGCGCCACGGCGATACACGAGGGTGACGCGCTCGGCACCGAGGCGCTTGCTCTGGATGGCGGCATCGATCGCCGTGTTGCCACCGCCGATCACGACGACGCGGCGACCGACTGCGAGCGCGGACTTGTCTGCGGCTTGACGCAGCTCAGCAATGAATTCGACCGCGTCGCGCACGCCGGGCATCGCATCAATGCTGATGCCGAGCGCATTGACACCAGCGAGTCCGATGCCGAGAAACACCGCCTCGTACTCGCGTCGCAGCTGCGACAGTTGCAGGCCGCGCCCGAGCGCCTTGCCGTGATGGACGCTGATGCCGCCGATTGACAGCAACCAATCCACTTCGCGCTGCGAGAAATCCGGCGCCTTGTAGGCGGCGATGCCGTACTCGTTCAGGCCGCCGGATTTCGGCCTCGCCTCGAAGACGTCGACGCCATGACCCAGCAATGCCAGCGCATGCGCGCAGGCCAGACCCGCGGGACCGGCGCCGACCACGGCGACGCGCCTGCTGGTCGCTGCCGCACGCGTGAAGAGAGTCGCGTTCTGCTCGAACACCCAGTCCGTCGCGTAACGCTGCAAGGCACCGATCTCGACCGGTTTTTCCTCGGGCGCATTGCGCACGCAGGCACCCTCGCACAGGATCTCGGTCGGACAGACGCGGGCGCACTGCCCGCCCATGATGTTCGCTTCCAGAATTTTGGTCGCCGCGCCTTTAAGGTTGTCGGTGCTGATGCCACGAATGAAGCCGGGTATATCGATGCCGGTCGGGCAGGCGGTGATACAGGGCGCGTCATAGCAAAAATGGCAGCGATTGGCTTCGATCAGGGCGCGCTGCCGATCCAGCGGCGGCGCCACGTCGGAAAAATTCTGCGCGAGCTGATGGGGCGACAGGCGCGCTGCAGCGATGTCCCCGATTTCCTTTCTGGCCATGATCCCTCCAAGGCTTTGGCAACACGCTTTGTAAGCGCATTGTGTGCGGGGCGCAAGAACATGCCGCCGATCGCCAGCACCACCCCGTATCGACATTGCTGCGAGATCGCTCCAGACTCGCGTCGCATACGGAGTCGAAACCTTCATGCCATCGCGCCGCCCGCCCGCCCTGCTCGGTTTGATCTTGTGCATGGTCGGCGTACTTGGCTGGGCAAGAACCGACGGGGCGATGGATCCGAAGGCCGCGATCCAGCAACTGATCGTAGCCGCCGAGGCTGAGGGTTCGCGTGATCTGGCGAAGTCGGAAGCGCTGGCGAAACAGGCGAGCGAGCAAGCCGAAGCCATGGGCGATGCCGCACTCGCGACTTACGCGCAGCTGACCTGGGCCGATGCGCTGCTGAAGGCGCGCAAGCTTAACGAGGCCGACACGCTGCTGAAGCGCATCCGCGAGGGCGTCCGCTACGGCGCCGATGCCCGCACCGACGCGCGCCTGACCGTGCTCGAAGCGCGCTGGTTGCGCGACAACAATCGCATCGACGAAGCCGAAACCGCGTTTCTGCGTGCTGCCGAACTCGCGAACAAGGCCGCCGACGAGCAGGTCTTGGCCAATGTCCTGAACAGCCACTCGGCAATGCTGTGGCGACATGGCCAGGTCGAGCGCGCCGTGGTCATGCTCGACCAGGCGTTGAAGATCAATTTGAAGCTCGGCCGCGAAGGCGACGCCAACAAGAACCGTTCCTACCTTGCGCTGATCGCGCGCGATCGCGGCGATTTCGATCTCGCGCAACGTCTGAATGAGGACGTGCTGGCGAGTTCGGAGCGCTTGGGCGACCTGCGTGGGATCGCAGTGAGTGCCAACTCGATCGGCCTGCTGCTCGCCCACCAGGAAGAGTTCAACACCTCGCTCGACTATTTCCGACGTGCCGCTGCGGCCTATCACGAAGTCGGAGAGCGCGGCGGCGAAGGTCCGGCGCTCAGCAATGTCGGACAGTCACTGATTCAAGTTGGGCGTCTGGACGAGGCCGAGCCACCGTTGCGCGACGCGTTGGCGATGGCTTTGGCGAGCGAAGACCCGACCGCGGAAGTGCTGGCCCGCAGTCATCTCGCGAGTTTGGCCTTGGCTCGCGAACAATTTGCCGAAGCGGAACGCGAAGCGCTTGCGGCCGTGGCCATCGCCGAAAAATTGCCTGCGCGCAGCCCGAGCGCATCGGCCTATCGGGCACTCGCGGAAATCCGGCGCGCGCAGAAGCGACCACAAGAGGCGATTGCCTATGGCCGCCAGGCGTTGATCTTCTCCCGCGAGCAAGGTCGGCTGCACGACGTGCGCAAGACCCTGACGGACCTCGCTGAGGATCTCGCCAGCAACGGCCAGTTCCAGGAGGCATTCACGCTGCAGCAGGAAGCCGGCGAGGTCAACAAGCAGATCCGCGATCGCGAGGTGCAGCGCGAA
>JAYUXS010000107.1:0-4950 GCA_043752845.1 Lysobacterales bacterium
TGCTGATGCAATGGCTGATGCAGCACGTGGCCTCGCAGACAGTCGCCTGACGCGAGACACGACCATGCCCCGCGCCGATTTCTACCTGATCGACAAACCGCGCTTTCGCGAGAACCCGCTGCTGCTCGTGTGCGAACTCGCGAAAAAAGCCTTCGACCAGCAGATCCCGACGCTGATCCATACGCGGGATCGAGAGCAGGCCGAAGCACTCGACGAGTTGCTCTGGGAATTCGATCCGGACGCCTTCATCGCCCACCAGATCGCCGGCGACGAAGAAGACGACCTGACGCCGATACTGATCGTCCCGCCCGACGTCGACACGCCGCTGCGCGCCCTCATCATCAACCTGCGCGACAGCGCCGTGCCCGGCGATCCGGAATCGGTCAAGGAAGTCATCCCCGCCGAAACCGCCGACCGCGAAGGCTCCCGCACCCGCTGGATCGCCTACAAATCACGCGGCTTCGAGTTGCGCAAGTTTGATATGTGAGTTCTGCCATTCAGTCGAGCAACGCTTTCACCCTATCGAGAACGAGTTCGACGAGATAGTGCGGTGCGGCTTCGACATGTTTTGGATGACGTGCGCTTAGATCGACCACGCGCAGGTCAGTGAGCATTACGACTCCCTGCGTATCCAACCCCGTCCCGTTCAAGTTGATGGCGAAGTCGCCAAAACGCGCGAAGTTTCCGCCCTGCGTAATTGGCGCAACGAGCGCGCGACCGATTGCAGTGTTGTAATCGACATTCGTCAATACCAGAACGGGTCGGCGCCCGCGCCGCTCACTGCCAGCGGCGGGATCCAGATCGACAAAAACGATGTCGCCCCGCTCGAATCCGCGACGCCTCACCATAGTTCAGTGCCTACTGGTTTCATGTTCTCCCACGCCGAATCCATCGGGGGCAACGGCGCACTTGGATCGCAGGTAGCAAGCAACTCGGCAAGCGTTGGGCGCTTCGGCTTCTTCGGCACCAGCGTAAGTTTTCCGTCACGAGCGCTCAAAGCCAAGGCCTGACCGGCTTCGAGCCCGAGGTCACGCGCGACCGAGGCTGGAAATGTGATGCCAACGGAATTACCCATTTTTCTGACCGTAAGTTCCATGCCGATCACCGCGTCAAATTCAGTTTGACAATGCTAGCCGCATTGGTGCATTCATACAACTCAGTGGCGCGCTACGGCTCTTCCCCCGCCATCACCGCCGCAACGATTTCGACGATGCGGCTGACGGCGCCGCGTTCGCGTTCGACGGCGGCGAGGGCGGCTTCGGACATGCGGTGGCGGGCTTTGGGGTCGGCCATCAGGCGCGAGATGCTGTCGCCGAGTTCGACCGCATTGGCGACGCGGATCGCGGCGCCGTCGCTGATCAGGTTTTCGGTGACTTCGGCGAAGTTGAAGGTATGCGGCCCGACCAGAACCGGTTTGCCGACAGCAGCGGGTTCCAGCACGTTGTGGCCGCCGATGTTGTCGATGCTGCCGGCGATGAAGGCGCAATCGCTGGCGGCGAAAAAGTTCAGCAACTCACCCATGGTGTCGACCACAAAGGCTTGCGTATCCAGACGTGCCACCGTGTCTTCCGACCTTGACAGCGTACGCAGACCGTAACCACGACAGAGCTTGACGACAGGAAGAAAGCGCTCGGGATGGCGCGGCGCTATCACCAGCAGTGAATCGGGAAACCGCCGCAGCACGCGTGTATGCGCTTCGAGTACAGAGGCTTCCTCTGCCTCGTGGGTACTCGCCGCAATCCACACCGGCCGATTCTCGCCCCAGTATTCACGCAATACCTTGCCGATGCGCGGCAAGCCGCTCGGCACGCGCATGTCGAACTTGACGTTGCCGACGACGCGCATGCGCTCGTTGCGCGCGCCGAGTTGCGCCAGGCGCACGTAGTCCTGTTGCGATTGCGCGGCAACGAAGGCGACCGAACGGATCGCTTCGCGCGCCAGCGGTCGAACCGGCCCGTAACCTTTCAGCGAACGCTCGGACAAACGCGCATTCGCGAGCACGATCGGGATCTTGCGGCGCGCGCACTCGTAGTAGAGATTCGGCCAGATCTCGGTTTCCATCACCACCGCCAGCGACGGCTTGACGCGGTCGAGAAAGCGCCGGATCGACGCGGTCAGGTCGTAAGGCAGATAGACATGGAAGACGCGATCACCGAACAGTTTCTGTACCCGCGCCGAACCGGTCGGGGTGACCGTGGTGACGACGAACTTGCGGCCTTCGAAGCGTTTCATCAGCGCCTCGATCAGCGGCGCCGCCGCGTTCATCTCGCCGACCGACACGGCGTGCACCCAGATCGTGTCCTGCAACCCGGGGTCAGCGAAAAATCCGAAGCGCTCGCGCCAGCGACCCCAGTAATCGCGATAACCCAGACCACGCAACGCCAGGCGATACAGGATCACCGGGGTCAGCAGATACATGGTCAGGGTATACAGCGCGTGCAGGAAGAACATCGAGGCGTCACATCAGCGGTGGCGAAGCATGAAGGGCGCGCGCCGATGTCGCAACGTTGCCGGATCGCGCCCGATAGAATGCCTTGATGCCAAGTCCGCTGCCGCGCCACCTGTTCGCCCCGCAACACTGGTTGGTCTGGTTCGGTGTCGGCGCGATGGCGTTGCTGGCGCGCATGCCGGGCGTGATCGCGCGACCCGTGGCGCGTGCGTTCGGAGGCCTTCTGGGCGGATTGATGCGCAGTCGCAAACGCGTCGCGATGCGCAACCTGGCGCTGTGTTTCCCGGAATTCGACGAAGCCGCACGCGCACACATCGCGGATCGCAGCTTCGCGAGCCTGGGCGAAGGTGCGTATGAATTCGCGCGCGCCTGGTGGGGTTCGGTCGATGGCCTGCGTTACACGATCAGCGGGCTCGAACACATCGAGCGCGTGCGCGCCGAGGGGCGTGGCGTGTTGTTGCTTTCGGGACATTTCCTGACCCTGGAAATCTGTGGGCGACTGTTGTGCAAGCACATCGCACTCGCCGGCATGTATCGCCGCCATGGCGCGCCAGTATTCGAATGGGCCGTGAGGCGCGGCCGGCTGCGTTATGCCTGCGCCATGTTCGCGCGCGAGGAACTTCGGGCCGCGGTGAAACACGTCAAGGCCGGCGGCTGCCTGTGGTACGCACCGGATCAGGACATGCGCGGCAAGGACACCGTGTTCGCGCCGTTCTTCGGCGTACCGGCCTCGACCATCACCGCGACGTGGCAGTTGGCGCGTTTGACCGGGGCGGCAGTGATTCCGTTCTTCCACCATCGTGACGGTCGCGGCGGCTATGTGCTGCGCATCGGCGAGCCGCTGACCGAGATTGCCGGCGAAGACGATGCGACGCACACCGCCCGCGTCAATGCGCTGGTCGAGGCCATGGTGCGCGAAGCGCCCGACGAATACCTGTGGATCCACAAGCGCTTCAAATCGCGACCGTTGGGCGAAGCCAGCGTCTATTGAACGTCACCTGCGGTCGCATATTGCGCGACTGCCGCTCACCCGCCATCGCCATGCGTCCGTGATTCGGCAAGAATCGACCAGAATCAACGAGGAACATGCATGGCTTGGCTACTCGCCTTCATCGGATTGATCTTCGGCATTGCCTGCGCGAGCGCCGGCGAATGGGCACTCGGATTGTTCGGCGGGGCGTTGATCGGCGCGCTCTATGGGGCCTGGATCTCGATGCACAAACGCATCGGCGAACTCGAAGCGGAAGTCGCCGGGTTGCGCGCGACACGCGTCAACGACCGATTGGATCAACCGCGCGCAGCGGAACCGGCAACGCCCGCAGCCGCACCGACGCGGATGCCGCCGTTGCCCGAGCGCCCCGCGCCGGCCCAAGCCGCAGCACCCGCCAGTGTCCAGACACCCGCAGCGAAGCTGGAAGCGATCAACGAACCCACCACTGCGCTGGCGCTTGAACCCATCGACGACCAGATCGAGGGCGAAGCCGCGACCACCGTGGTCTACGACGCGAGCGTCGAGCGCGCCCGCTTCGAAGCACGCGCACCCACCGCTCGCCCGGTGCCACCGCCATTGCCGCGACGCCCAGCAGCACCCGCGCGCAAACCCGCACCTGCGCCAGTGGTCGAGAGCGAACCGTCGGTCTTGGCGCGCTGGCTGTTCGAGAGCAGCTGGATCACCAAGATCGGAATCACCATCGTGCTGATCGGTCTCGGCGCATTCATGCGTCTCGCGATCAAGGAAGGCTGGTTCGATTTCCCGATCCAGTGGCGCCTTGCCGGCATCGCCCTTGGCGCACTCGCCGCACTCGTACTCGGCTGGCGCAAGCGCGAAGAAAAGCGCGTGTTCGCGCTGAACCTGCAGGGCGGCGCGATCGCGGTGCTGATGATGGTGGTGTTCGCGTCCTACCGCATGTACCAGTTGATCCCGGCTTCGGCGACCTTCGCGATGTTGCTCGTGCTCGTCGCCGGATGTTCGGTGCTGGCGATCCGCCAGAACTCGCTCGGTCTCGCCGTGTTCGGCGTGATCGGCGGCTTCGCAGCCCCGATCCTGACTTCGACCGGCTCCGGCAATCACGTCGCCTTGTTCTCGTTCTACGCCGTGTTGAATCTCGGCATTCTGGCGATGAGCTGGGCGCGCGGCTGGCGCGTGCTGAACACGCTCGGCTTCCTGTTCACTTTCGTCATCGGCACGCTCTGGGGCGTCACCCGCTATCGCCCGGAAGACTTCGCCACGACCGAACCCTTCCTGATTGTGTTTTTCCTGTTCTATCTGGTCATTCCGCTGCTGCCGGCGTTGCGCGGTCATGATCCGTCTCGACGCGACCATGTGGAAGGTCCGCTGGTGTTCGGGACGCCACTGATCGCATTCGCGTTGCAAAGCGCCCTGTTGCATGACGACCGCACCCTGCTCGCGATCTCGGCACTGGTGATGGCCGTGATCTATCTCGGCCTCGCGCTCTACGTCTGGAAACACCACCAGTTGGCGCGCTGGAAAGCGGCCTATG
>JAYUXS010000108.1:0-4934 GCA_043752845.1 Lysobacterales bacterium
GGTCGCGTCGACAAGTTCCGCAAGCGCTACGCTGCCAAGTAAGGCTGAGGCGCTCTCGCGCCGCGCAAGCAAAATCTACAAATGCCGCAGTGGCGACACTGCGGCATTCGTGTTTTAGGGCTTTGCAAAAATGATGACAGCGCGCCCTTGTGCACCCGCTGAATCAAACGCTCGTGCGATAATTTCGGAAATTGAGCGAAGGAGATTGCCGTGTCTAACCATGTTGTGCAGATCAGCGATAGCACTACCAACAAAAGCACAAGTCTGCCGGTGGTGACGGGTTCCGTCGGCCCGGCCGCGATCGACATCGGCAAGCTGCACAAGGACACCGGTCTCTTCACCTACGACCCCGGTTTCATGTCCACCGCCAGTTGCCGCAGCGCGATTACCTACATCGATGGCGACGCCGGCGTGCTGATGTATCGCGGCTACCCGATCGAACAGCTGGCCAAACATTCGAATTTTCTCGAAGTCGCCTATTTGCTGATGAACGGCGAGTTGCCGGGCGCCGAACAGTTCAAGACCTTCGAACATGAAGTCACGCATCACACCATGATGCATGAGGCGCTCAAGAGCTTCCTCGGTGGCTTTCGCCACGACGCGCACCCGATGGCGATGCTGTGCGGCATGATCGGTTCGCTCGCCGCCTTCTATCACGACTCGCTCGACATCGATGACCCGGAGCAGCGTCGCCTCGCGGCGGTGCGCCTGATCGCCAAGGTGCCGACGATCGCCGCCGCCTGCTACCGCTACTCGATCGGCTGGCCGAGCCGCTACCCGCGCAACAACCTCGACTACTGCACGCGCTTCCTGCACATGATGTTCGAAGTGCCGTCCGAGCCGCTGGCCTTGCCAGACGTAGCCACCAAGGCGCTCGATCTGCTGTTCATCCTGCACGCCGATCATGAGCAGAACGCGTCGACATCGACCGTGCGTCTGGTCGGCTCGACCGGCGCGAATCCCTACGCCTGTGTCGCTGCCGGCATCGCTGCATTGTGGGGGCCGGCGCACGGCGGCGCCAACGAAGCGGTGCTGACGATGTTGAACGAAATCGGCAGCGCCGATCAGGTCGGGAAGGCGATCGAGCGCGCTAAGGACAAAAACTCCGGTTTCCGTCTGATGGGTTTCGGGCATCGCGTCTACAAGAATTTCGATCCACGCGCCACGATCATCCGCGAGATGTGCCACAAGGTGCTGAACGATCTCGGCGTGCACGATCCATTGCTGGATGTGGCGATGAAGCTCGAAGAAGCGGCGCTGAAAGATCCCTACTTCATCGAACGCAAGCTCTATCCGAACGTCGATTTCTACTCGGGCATCATCTACAAGGCACTGAAGATTCCTACCGAGATGTTCACGGTGATGTTCGCGATCGCGCGCACTGCCGGTTGGGTTGCGCATTGGCTCGAGCAGAACGTCACACCCGACTCGAAGATTGGGCGTCCGCGCCAGGTCTATATCGGTTCAGCCGCGCGCGATTACGTCGATATCGGCAAACGTTGATTCACTGCGGTCCGTGAAAAAGCCGGCCTCAGCCGGTTTTTTCCTGGGCGACCAGTGTCCGTAGCGCGTTGATCGACGCACGCTGCATGGGCGTGTTGTCGGTGCGCGACAACGGCGCCTGGCGCAGCAGATCGCGCGGCAGGATGGTGATGTCGATCGTGGTGTCGTCGGCGTCGAAGCGCAGCACCGGAAATTCGACGGTATCGTCGATCGTGAGGCGCAGCGCGCGTTCATCCTCGTCGCAGGGCATGTTGTTCTCGTCCAGCAAGCGCACGACCTCCGAGGGATCGTCCTCGAACACATGCAGACAGACCGCAGAAAAATCATCCGCGGTGCCTTCGAGCACCGCACCGACGAGGCGCGGCTCAAAGCGTGCGAAGAAGCCCATCGCTTCCAGCGCCACTTCGCGCAACGCGCGCAATTTCAGCGGCTGGGACAGCGACTGGAACAGACGCTGGTAGTCGCGTAACGCCGCCTCGATCTCGCGGTTTGAGGGCAGGTCGCGATCGTTGCTGATGCCGCTGCGCTCTGCAGCCTTGCGTTTCGCGACGTGGTAATCCCGCACGCCCTGCTCGGTCATGATGCGCGCCGCATCCTGAGCCAATTGCTGGCGAACTTCATTGCGTCGGTGTGCGTCGCGTTCGCGCATCAGAACAAGTCGATGCCCTGCTGTTCGGCGTCGCGGTGCTCGCTTTCGCTGTCGTCGACCACTGACATGCGCATCAGATCTTCGGTCTTGAAGTATTCGACGATGCCGTCACCGGTGCCCTCGGCCAGCAGATTTCCCGATGCGCTGATGCGTGCCGTGGTGATGCCGCTGGGCACGATCAACTCCAGTTCGGGCACGCCGTCTAGTGCCACGCGCATGAAGTCAACCCAGATCGGCAGGGCGGTCTGCGCCGCGAATTCACGGTCGCCGAGCGAGCTGAAATCGTCGTGCCCCATCCAAACCGTGGCGACGAGCGAAGCGTTGAAACCGGAAAACCAGGCATCTCGATAACTGTTGGTGGTGCCGGTCTTGCCCGAGAGATCATTGCGTTCGAGCACCATCGCACCACGACCGGTGCCGCGTTTGACGACATCGCGCAACACGCTGGTGATCAGGAATGCATTGCGCTCGTCGATCACGCGCGGTGCCAGACCATCGGACGGCGGCTTATCGGCTGCCGTGGGCGCTGTCGGCTCGGGCTGCGGATTTTCACTGTTGGATGCATCAGCCGAGGTGCCGCTGAGGACCGCCGACAGATCATCCGCACTCGTCGCACTGGTTGTTTCATTGCCGATTTCGCGCGCGATGCAGGCGCGACAGGCGCGTTTCGGCGTGGCCGTATAAATGGCTGCGCCCTGGTCGTCTTCAATGCGGTCGAGGATGTGGGTATCAACGAGATAGCCGCCATTCGCAAATACCGAGTAACCACGCGCCAGCGTCAGTGGTGGCAGTGACGAAGTGCCAAGCGCGAGCGACAGATTTGGCGGCAGTGATTCCGGCGGGAAACCGAAGCGTTGAATGTATTCGCGCGCAAAACTGACGCCGACCGCGTCGAGCAGGCGTACCGACACGAGATTGCGCGACAGCACCATCGCCTCACGCAGACGCATCGGGCCGAGAAACTTTTCGTTGTCGTTCTGTGGCCTCCAGACTCCGCCTTCGGCGGAAGGGTCGGCAAAGACGAGCGGCGCATCATTCACGATCGACGCAGGATTGAACCCGCGCTCGAAGGCTGATGCGTAAACGAAAGGCTTGAAACTCGACCCGGGTTGGCGATTGCTCTGTATTGCGCGATTGAACTTCGACAGCGTGAAACTGAAACCGCCGCTGATGGCGCGAATCGACCCATCTTCCGGATCCACTGCGACCAAGGCCGCTTGCGCGCGCGGAACCTGCGCGAGCCGCCAATTGCCGTCGGCGTCGCGCGCCAGACGCACGATGTCGCCGGGCTGCAGTACATCGGTCACCGCCTTCGGCTTGGCACCGAGTGCGCCGTTTTCGGCGCGCGTTCGAGCCCATTCGACGGCAGCCAGATCTAGCGCGACCGATTGCCCGTCCGCAAGCAGAAGCGCTGCATTCGCCGCGTCGCTGCTGATCACCAGTCCCGGAACCAGCCCCGACACTGTCCGGTAGGCCGCGACGGCGGCGCGCTGAGCTTTGCCATCAGCGAGTCCGGCAAGATCGACATGTGCCTCCGTCCCGCGAAAACCCTTGCGTTGGTCAAACGCGAGCAAGCGGTCACGCACGGCTGCGTTGGCGGCTTCCTGCATGCGCGCGTCAATCGTGGTGAAGGCGCGGTAGCCATTGCTCAAGGCGTCGGCCCCGAGTCGGTCGATCACTTCGACGCGGACCATTTCGGCGAGGTAAGGCGCATCCAGTTCAACTGCGGGCTCGTGCGGAAACGCGTGGCTTGGCGTCGCTTGTGCGGCGCGCATTTCTTCCGGCTTGATGTAGCCGATCTCTGCCATGCGCTGCAAAACATAATCGCGGCGGATCAGGGCGCGATTGGGATTGGTCAGCGGATTGCCGCTCGACGGAAATTTGGGGATCGACGCGAGCATCGCGGCTTCCGCAAGGTCAAGGTCAGCAAGTTGCTTGCCGTAGTAGAACTCCGCTGCGGCGGCAATACCGTAGGAGCGATAACCGAAAAAAATCTTGTTCAGGTACAACTCGAGAATTTCGTCCTTGGTCAGTTCGCGCTCCAGTCGGAGCGCCAGAAAAATCTCGGACGCCTTGCGCGTCATCGAGTATTCGTTGCTCAGGAAGAAGTTTCGCGCAACCTGTTGCGTGATCGTGCTGCCGCCGGGTACGCGCTCGTCGCTGGTGGTCGCGAGCAGCCAGACGGCGCGCACGATGCCGCGCCAGTCGATGCCGGGGTGGTCATAAAAGCGTGCGTCCTCAATCGCCAGAAACGCATGCTTGACGATTGCCGGCACTTCCGAAATGTCCACCGGCGTGCGCTTGGTCTCGCCGAACATGGCGATCAGCTTGCCGTCCCGTGAAAACACACGCAGGGGAACTTGCATGCGGACTTCGCGAATTTCGGCCGCAGTTGGCAGTCGCGGCTCGACCAGCCAGTACACAATGCCGATGGCGCTGATCCCGAGCACGATCCCCGTGATCCCCAGGATGAGTGACCACTTGAGCAGGCGTCGAACGAGGCGTTTCACAGGTTCGAGCCCATCCCGAAATGAAAGAAGCGCGAGTATAAAGGTCATTGCCCTGGGTACGGGCCGGGAGTAGCGTCAAGTTCACGATTTCGGCTAAAAATTAAGAGACTGTTGCCATATAGTTAAAGTTGGGATTTAATGTAGCTACGCATGAACCGCTCGTAAGGGCCCGTTGCAAGGGGAAAAAGTGTGGGACTCTTCAGTGCAAGTACACCTCCTTTGATCGGCGTGGACATCAGTTCCACAGCGGTGAAGTTGCTGCAATTGTCACA
>JAYUXS010000109.1:0-4932 GCA_043752845.1 Lysobacterales bacterium
CCTCACGCGCGCACCCGGCGCATCGGAATCGACGGACGCGATCAATGATCCTTTCGCCCCCAACGCAACCGCCGCGATCAGCACGGTCTATGTCCACACTGACGCACTCGGCAGCCCGGTCGTCGAGACCGATGCCGATGGCGGCGAGATCGTCGGCTCGCGAGTTCGATATGAGCCCTTCGGCCTCCCGCTCAACACGCCCCAAGACGGCGCACCGAGCTACACCGGGCATCAGTTCGATGTCGGGACGGGCATGAACTATGCCCAACAACGTTTTTACATGCCCGACATCGGGCGCTTCCCGTCGACTGATTCAATGGCGGTCGATACCAGCAGCGCGTTCAACTTCAATCGGTTTGCGTATGGCGGGAATTCGCCTTATCGGTTCAGTGATCCAGACGGACGGGACGCGGCGGATAGATTCAGCGATGCGTTCGCGCGCGACCCGGGTGCCTTCAACAATCCGCTGCACCAAGTGCCAGCAATGGTCATTGTCGCGGTGATGGCAGCACCGGTCGCATTTGAAGTCGGCATGGCGGCACTCGCGAATCCATACACTGCGACAGTGGTTGTTGGCGAAGTTGCAGCGGTCGGAACTGCAGTTGCAACAGGCGGTGGTGCGCCAAGTCCCGCAAGCACACTGGCGACGGGGCCTTATGCAGCAGCTTCAATTGGAGCGAGATCGGCAGCTCAGACGTTTACGACCGTGGAGCGTGCAGCAATCAACAAGATCGGCGCTAAGACGGGTTGCCATACATGTGGAAGCACTACTGCAGGGACAAAGAGCGGCAACTTCGTGCCTGACCATCAGCTCGTATCATCGTTGAACAAGGCCAAATCGCCGCAGCGCCTATATCCGCATTGTCTCAAGTGCAGTCGGGAGCAAGGCTTGGAGGCTGCGCGAAAGATCAGGAAGGAGAAGAAGGAATGAATCTCGAAATAACTCTGGCCCCGAAGAATTCACTTGTGCTCGTCATGGATGCCTCGATCGGTGAAATTCCGCACTCTATGGGCGACGGCGCAATTGTGAGCACCGATTCATGCGTTGCAATCGGAACTCTGTCTGAAGTGGATGGCGAGACAACTATCGTTCTGACGGATCAGGAAGACTGCGCCAACAATCAGAATCCATCATTCGATGGAACCCTGAGGGTTCCTACGCGCGAGATTTCAGTGTGTAGTGTGGACGATGAAAAGCTCATCACCCTTTCGGTTGTGTCGGAAGCCTCAAGGATTCGAATCTTCACGAACGACCCCAGTGAACCTGATCGAGTGGTGATTCTGGTTTCGTAGATGCGCAATTCGTGGCAGCCAGCTCTGTCCCAAGACGCCGTCTGTAATTTGAACCGTGTTACATGTCCCTAATGGAAAAGTGGCCCTTAGCGTTCCGAGACTGAGACTTCATGAAAAACCGTTCGACCATCCAACCAATCACACAACCCCGGCATGCAGCTCGCGCGCCGCGGGCGGGTGTTGATCGGCAGACGAGACGAATCATTGAACGGCGTACCGTCAACACCACAACGCAGCGACTCGCTCGCATCAACATCGCCGGCGGATTCACCTTTGATGCGCGCGGCAACATGCTGACGAAAGATCCGGCGGGCACGATCAACGATCTGGGCTTCAGCTTCGATCGCGCCAATCGATTGCTCGAAGTCAAACGCAACAATGTCCTGCAATCCGTTTACCGCTATGACGCGAACGGCCATCGCACCAAGACGATCACGCCCAGCAGCGGCGACTTCCGCTATCAGGTCTACAGCCAGTCCGGGCAGTTCTTGTGGGACGCGAACTTCGACAAAGATCAGGCCAATCATCTGGTTCATCAGACCACCGATGACTACATCCACCTGCAGGGACGGCTGATCGCTAAGCGCGAGAGCGTCAGTTCGGTGCCGACCGATGAGGACAGGCTTCCGCTGTTTGAAGACGGGTTCGAGACGTTGCTGCGCACACCGGAAGCAAGCAATGCTGCACCGATCACAGCGAAAGATCTGCACGCGAACCCCTTCGAGCCGAATGCGGTAGCGGCGATCAGCGTACAGTACGTGCATGTGGACGCGCTGGGCAGTCCGATCGCCGAGTCGGACAGCGCTGGCAATCTGATCGGATCACGCAGCTACTACGACCCTTATGGTCAGCCACTCACGACACCGACGGAAGGGCAGCCTAACTGCACCGGGCATCAGTTCGACTCGAGCACAGGACTGATTCAAGCGCAGAAACGCTTCTACGATCCTATGACATGCCGATTTATTAGCACCGATCCAGTCAGTGTCGACCTAGATTCCGCGCGCAACTTCAGCCGCTATGCCTATGCCGCGAACATGCCGTACAAAATGATCGATCCAGACGGCGGTGAAAATAGAATATTTACCGACGGAACGGTGAAGAAGGACATCATTACCGCAATTGAACGAGGATCGATGACGCAGGTGAATGCCGTCGTGCTTCACCGAACAGCAGGATCGACCGCTGAGTCTGCAATCTCGCAGTGGAAAAAGGGTGGTGCTGGCACGCATTTCATTATTGACAAGGACGGCACAATTACGCAGACCGCCAACGTCACCCAGAAGACGGATCATGTTGGCAAGATCAAGTCGAGATGTGCCGCCGAAGGTTCCTGCACAGCCGGAAAATGGGAACCGACAGGCACTCATCGTACGGAGTCGAAGAAAGCCTACCCTGATCGATATCCAACCAACGCGGATTCAATCGGAATCGAGGTTGTCGGCGCATTCGACAAGACGACTAGTAAGTACGACACCCCAACTACCGAACAGATCGATTCAGTGAGCACACTGGTGGAGGCCCTGAAGTCTGATGAGGGACTCGATGATGATGACATCTACAAGCACGGCGATGTATCGAACAAAGAGCCGGCTGAAGGAGAAGAATTAGGCTATGACTAAGATCGGGCATCTCAGGAAGAGTTTGGCATCCATTGCCATCGTTATGATCGCTTCGTGCGCGGCAGATGATTCGCCCACAAGCCCATCAGCTTCAGTCGACGCGTATCAAGTCGTCGTGGTGGAGGTGCGCAAGTTTGGAACGGAATGTTCGCTAATCGCAGAGGACTCGAATCGCTTCGTCGCGAACTACTTTCGATTTGCCAGCATCGCAACGGGGGAAGCCTGGAATCAGTTTGAAGTTTTCGGATGTGGCCTTGAGGGCAACGTTCGGATCGAAGGCTCAGAAGCAGAGTTCCGCATCGACCTATCCGGAGGAGCGATAACGGCTGATCCCCGCACTCGCGATATTCGTTCCCAACGCTACTTCGTTTGCGACGAGAATTGCCGCAAAAAGGTCGGTTGGGACGGTCAACAAATCGATCCGTGAAGAAATGGCGAAACGACTTGTGGTGACTTCACGCGAGACGCCGTTAAGAATTGCAGACAGCGCAATCACCACTTGCTCGCCAGCTGCGTTGCTTCGATTAGACTGCACCGGTTGCGTAACGTGACCAGCAACTTCAATAATTGCGAACAATTAGTGATTGAGCCATGACCGTCGGACCCGTCCCGCAAGAACACAATGTCATCTTCACCACGCTGCATTTCGAGACGCCGTGGAGCTACGACAGCTACCTGAAATCTGGTGGCTACCAGGCGCTGCGCAAGATCCTGGCCGAGCAGATGCCGCGTGAGCAGGTGATCGAGCAGGTCAAGCAGAGCGCGCTGCGTGGTCGCGGCGGCGCCGGTTTTCCGACCGGGCTGAAATGGAGCTTCATGCCGCGCAATGCGTCCGGCCAGAAGTACATCCTGTGCAACTCCGACGAATCCGAGCCGGGCACCTGCAAGGACCGCGACATCCTGCGCTACAACCCGCATGCGGTGATCGAAGGCATGGCGATCGCCTGCTATGCGACGAATTCGACGGTCGGCTACAACTATCTGCGTGGCGAATTTCACCACGAGCCATTCGAACATTTCGAACAGGCGTTGAAAGACGCGTATGCAAATGGCTGGCTTGGCAAGAACATCCTCGGTTCGGGGGTCGATATCGACATCCATGCCGCGCTCGGCGCCGGCGCCTACATTTGCGGCGAAGAGACGGCGATGATGGAATCGCTGGAAGGCAAGAAGGGCCAACCGCGCTTCAAGCCGCCGTTTCCGGCCAACTACGGTCTGTTCGGCAAACCGACGACGATCAACAACACCGAGACTTATGCCTCGGTGCCGGCGATCATCCGCAACGGTCCGGAATGGTTCCTCGCACTCGGCAAGCCGAACAACGGCGGACCCAAGGTGTTCTCGGTTTCCGGTCACGTGAACAAGCCTGGCAATTTCGAGATCCGCCTCGGCACACCGTTCAAGGATCTGCTGGAAATGGCCGGTGGCGTGCGCCACGGCCGCAAGTTGAAGGCGGTCATTCCCGGCGGTTCCTCGATGCCGGTGTTGCCGGGTGACACCATGCTCGCGCTCACCATGGATTACGACGCGATCCAGAAGGCGGGTTCCGGTCTCGGTTCGGGCGCCGTGATCGTCATGGACGACAGCACCTGCATGGTGCGCGCCTGCCAGCGTATCGCACGCTTCTATTACGCGGAATCCTGCGGCCAGTGCACGCCTTGTCGCGAAGGCACCGGCTGGATGTACCGCATGCTCACGCGCATCGTCGAAGGCCGTGCCGAACTCGATGACCTGCACATGCTGAAGCAGGCGGCGGGACAGATTGAAGGCCATACCATCTGCGCGTTCGGAGAAGCGGCAGCGTGGCCAGTGCAGGGCTTCCTGCGCCACTACTGGCACGAGTTCGAATACTTCATCACGCACAAGCGCTCGATGGTGAATGGGCAACTTGGAGTAGCCGCATGAGCGCGCAACCGACTGCCAATACGCCGCCCGACATGGTGAACATCGAAGTCGACGGCGTAGCAATGCAGGTCAAGAAGGGCGCGATGATCATCCACGCGACCGACAAGGCGAA
>JAYUXS010000110.1:0-2021 GCA_043752845.1 Lysobacterales bacterium
CCTTGCCGATCGCCCGCGCCTGACGCGAACCGCGCACGCTGCGGCCCTCCTGGTATTGCACGCGCGCCTGGAAACTGCGCTGGCCCATGTCCTTGTAGACCTTGGCGCAGCGGATCTGGTCGCCCGAGCGCACCACGTAGACCGACGCCTCCTTGCCGCTCTTGAGCGGGCGCATGACTTCGTCGATGACGCCGTCGTCGATCAGCGGCTGCAGGCCCTTGGGGGTTTTCATCGAATCCGTGGCCATTTGCGCGTCATGACGCATTATTGCCGGAATGCACAGTCCGCGACGATTTTTGCCAGCAATCGTGGATGGGCGTTTCCTTTGCTTCCGGCTAAAATGCGTGCTCTTTGCCGACAGATCGTCGGCGGTGTCGAGGTAAGTCCCCATGAAGATTCTGGTCGCGTACAAGCGCGTGGTCGATTACAACGTGCGCATTCAAGTGAAGCCGGATGGCTCCGGCGTCGTGACCGACGGCGTCAAACTGTCGCCGAATCCATTCGACGACATCGCGCTCGAGGAGGCACTACGGCTGCGCGAGAAGGGTGTGGCGACCGAAGTGATCGTCGCGACGATTGCGCCTGCCGACGCCCAGGCGCATCTGCGCAATGGCCTGGCGATGGGTGCGAACCGCGCCATCCATGTCACCTGCGACGGCCCGGTGCAACCGCTGACGGCGGCGCGCGCGCTGCTGAAGCTGGTCGAACGCGAACAACCCGGCATCGTGCTGATGGGCAAGCAGGCGATCGACGACGACTGCAGCCAGACCGGACAGATGCTCGCGGCGCTGTGGGACAAAGCGCAGGCCACGTCAGCGTCGAAGGTCGAAGTCAACGGCAACACGGCGCGCGTCACGCGTGAAGTCGATGCTGGCCTGGAAGTGATCGACATCGACCTGCCCGCCGTTATCACCACCGACCTGCGCCTGAACGAACCGCGCTTCATCAAGCTGCCCGACATCATGAAGGCCAAGGCCAAGCCCATGGAAACGCTGACGCTGCAAAGTCTCGGCGTCGAATCCGGCGATCATCTGACAACCACGCAATTCGCGCCGCCACCCAAGCGCACGAAGGGTGTGATGGTCAAGGATGCGGCGGAACTCGTCGCCGCGTTGAAACAGAAAGGCCTGCTGTAAGGAGCCCGCCATGACCCAGATCCTGATCATCGCCGAACATGCGAACGCCGCCCTCAACCCGAGCACCGCAAAGTGCCTGACCGCCGCCCGCCAGATGGGTGCCAGCAGCATCGATATCGCGGTGTTTGCCGCCGATGCGAGCGCAGTCGCCAAACAAGCGGCGGCGCTTGATGGCGTCAGCCGCGTCGTCACCGTCACCCAGTCCGAAAACGCCCACGCCATCGCTGCCGTGCTCGCGCCGCAGGTCGTCGCGCTGGCCGCGAACTACACGCATGTCCTCGGTCCGAGCACGACTTTCGGCAAGGACTTGATGCCGCGCGTCGCGGCCTTGCTTGGCGAAGCGCAAGTGTCGGACATCATGAAGGTGATCGACAGCCACAGCTTCCAGCGCCCGATCTATGCCGGCAACGCCATCATCACCATCAGCGCCGCGAAGGATCGCAAGGTCATCGCCACGGTGCGCAATGCGTCATTTCCGGCGACCGGCAACGGCGCCACGAGCGCACCGGTGGAAGCCGCGAGTGTCAGTGCGACACTGCCAACGCACACCCGCTTCGTGGAATTGCAATCGGGCGCGAAAGACCGTCCGGACCTGCAGTCAGCGAGCCGTGTCGTCTCCGGTGGTCGTGCACTCGGTTCGGCCGATGCGTTCAAGGTGATCTATGCGCTCGCCGACAAACTCGGCGCTGGCGTCGGCGCCTCGCGTGCCGCGGTCGATGCCGGCTATGTGCCGAGCGACATGCAGGTGGGCCAGACCGGCAAGATCATCTCGCCCGAGCTGTACATCGCGATCGGCATCTCCGGCGCAATCCAGCACCTCACCGGCATCAAGGACGCGGGCACGATCGTCGCGATCAACAAGGACGGCGAAGCGCCGATCTTCGA
>JAYUXS010000111.1:0-2020 GCA_043752845.1 Lysobacterales bacterium
AGGATGCGTTCCTTGCTGGCGACCCTCTCCACGATCTTGCGCGTCGGCTTGCTGGCGTTCCTGGCCTTGGGCGTCGTGGTCAAGCCGATGCTCGCGGCGCAGTGCGATATCCACGCGCAACGCCATCTTCTGGACGCTGGTCTGCGGCCGCACAGCAGTGATCGCGTCATGCATCAGGTCGACCGCGACCATGCCGGTGGTGCGCACGAACGCCTGCACGAAAGCGATGCCGGTGCCGTCTATGTCGACAATCTGGCGCGCCTTGAGCTTCCCACTCAAACATTCGCGCCAGCCGCTGTGCCAGCGCATGTCGCCGAATCACTTCCGCGCGCGCTGATCGGCGCACCCTTCCGACCGCCTCAGGTTTGAACGCCACGAACGCCGGCACCCGCGTCCTGACGCGGTGATTTTGGCGACATTGACCGGCGCGCAGCCGCCGCGCTGTGAACAACCCACTTATTGCATCCAACGGACCAGTGCCGAGCGCGCGGCCGCGGTGCTGTCTGTCCGCATTGATCCGACGAGTGATCCCAATGAAAAGCTTTCTGATTGCCACTTGTGCGCCTTCCAGCCTGCCCATGAAATCGTTTCCCCGCCTTGCACCGTTGACCATTGCTCTGGCGCTGATCGTGCCGACTTGGGCCCGGGCTCAGGATTCAACAGAACCTGCGGCGACCGCCGACAGCGCCAAAAAAGCCACAGCCAAAACACTTGAAGAAGTCACGGTCACCGGCACGCCCCTGGGCCAGAGCGCCGACCAGGTCATTGCGCCCGTCGCCGTATTGTCGGGCGAAGACCTGGACGACCGCCGATCCAACACGCTTGGTGAGACCGTGTCGTCGATTCCTGGCGTCACGACCACTTATTTCGGACCCGGCGTCGGTCGGCCGGTCATCCGTGGGCTCGACGGACCGCGCGTCGCCGTGCTCAGCGACGGCCTCGGGAGCAACGACGCGTCCAACATCAGCCAGGATCACGCGGTCACGCTCGAACCCTTTCTCGCCGACCAGATCGAGGTGTTGAAAGGACCGTCGACGCTGCTTTATGGATCCGGGGCGATCGGCGGTGTCGTCAATGCGGTCGACGGCCGCATCCGCGAAACGACCATGGGCGAATCATTCACTGGTCGCGCCGAGCTGCGCTATGACGCCGGGTCGAACGGCTTCACCGGCATGAGCCGCGTCGATACCGGCACGGATCGCTACAACTTGCACGCCGACGCGGTGTATCGCAGCAGCGACGATTACGATCTTCCGGATGGCATTCTCGCCAATAGCGCCGTCGAAACCCGTACCGGCGCCATCGGCGGATCGCTGTTTGGCGATTGGGGCTTTGCCGGACTGTCGGCATCGCGCTATCTCAATGAATACGGCAATCCGGCCGAACCGGGCGACGACGTCGATCCGCCGGTGACATTGACCATGGCGCAAACCCGCTACGAGCTGAAAGCGGGATGGAACGATGCGATTTCCGGCATCGATCTCGTCAAGTTCAGCCTTGGCCACACCGACTATCAGCACACCGAGTTCGAGGGTGACGAGATCGGCACCAAGTTTCTGAGTATCGGCAACGAACTGCGATTGGAAGCCATCCACAGCCAGATGGCTGTTTGGCGCGGTGCCTTCGGTGTGCAAGGCGGCAACAAGGAGTTTCAGGCCATCGGTGAAGAAGCGTTTGTGCCGACCACGCAGACGAAAGCTGTTGGCCTGTTTCTGGTCGAACATGGCGAATGGGATCAGCTCAACCTCGAGCTCGGCGCCCGTGGCGATCGCCAGTCCAGCGAACCGGAGATGGATGACAAACGCTCGTTTTCACTGTTGAGTCTTTCGGTGGGTGGTCGCTGGAGTTTCAACGACGCATGGCATCTGTCGCTGAACCTCGACCGCGCCCAACGTGCTCCCGCCGAAGAGGAATTGTTCGCCAATGGTCCGCACGTCGCAACGGCGACGTTTGAAGTCGGTGATCCGATGTTGCGCAAGGAAACGTCGAACCAGGCCGAGTTGGGATTGCACTTTCATGG
>JAYUXS010000112.1:0-4921 GCA_043752845.1 Lysobacterales bacterium
ATAGCGCTGCGGCGCATCTTCGATCAGCGTTTTCAGCGGCCGCGCCGGCATGATCGGCGCACGTGCAACCCCGAGATCCGCAGCCAGTTGCTCGAACAGCTCCCGCGCGTGGTCTTCGCCGACGATGCAGGCTGACCCATCGGTTCGGTCGACCACCAGCGCCACCGGCGTACGCAGTGCCAGAGCGCGCGGCGTTGCCGCAGCCGGCAAGCACAGTCGTGGCTCGATCTCGGCGGCGATCTCGTAGCCCAACAACAACGCGAAGCCGCCCAGGAATGGCGATGCCTGATCTTGCGCGGGCACCTGCTGCTCTTCGGCATGCCAAGCGTCAAGCGCCGCGAAGAATCCGCCCGCCTGCGCATGTGGCCCGGACAAGCGGCCATCAGCCTCGGCCATAAGCGCACGTCCGTCGGTCGCCAACAGCAGGTCGTAGCGCGCGGTCTGACCGCCGCTCGCCACCGACTCCAGCAACACCGGGTACCGCTGTGGATGCGCCGCATGCAGCGCCAGCAGATCCGGCATGAAAGCAAGCGCGCGCAGCAACGTCACGTCAGGGCTCGATCAGATCTTGCGCATCACCAGCGAAGCATTGGTGCCGCCAAAACCGAAGCCGTTGCTGATCGCGACCGAGATCTTTTTCTCGCGTGCGGTGTTCGGCACGTAGTCGAGATCGCAGCCTTCGCCCGGATTGTCGAGATTGATCGTCGGCGGAATGACGCCGGTGTGCAGCGCCATCGCCGTGAAGATCGCTTCGACGCCGCCAGCAGCACCGAGCAGATGCCCAGTCATCGACTTCGTCGAACTGACCATGGTCTTGTAGGCGTGATCGCCGAGCGCACGCTTCACCGCGAGCGTTTCCGCAAGATCGCCGAGCGGCGTGGACGTGCCGTGGGCATTCAGGTACTCGATCTGGTCGGGATTCACGCCGGCGTCCTTGAACGCTGCGGCCATGCAGCGCGCTGGGCCATCACCGTTTTCGCTCGGCGCGGTCATGTGATACGCATCGGAACTGGCACCGAAGCCGGCGAGTTCACAGTAGATGCGCGCGCCACGCGCTTTCGCGGATTCGTATTCCTCGAGCACCAGGATGCCGGCGCCGTCACCGAGCACGAAGCCGTCGCGGTCACGGTCCCAGGGGCGCGATGCACGCGTCGGGTCGTCGTTACGCGTCGACATCGCACGCATCGCGCAAAAGCCGGCGACAGAGGTCGGCGCGGAACCGAATTCGGCGCCACCGGCGACCATCGCGTCGGCATCGCCGTATTGGATCAGTCGCATCGCCATGCCGATCGAATGGTTCGCCGAGGCACACGCGGAGACTGCGGAAAAATTCGGACCCTTCAGGCCCTTGAGGATGCACAACTGGCCGGAGACCATGTTGATGATGGTTGATGGCACGTAAAACGGCGAAACCTTGCGCGGACCGCCTCGATCAAGGGTCAGCGTGGTTTCCTCGATGCCACGAATGCCACCGATGCCGGAGCCGATGATCGCGCCGATGCGCTCGGCATTGCCTTCGTTCGTTTCCAGTCCGGCGTCCTGCATGGCCATGATCGCGGCCGCAAGTCCGTAGTGGATGAACGGGTCCATCTTCTTCGCGTCTTTCGGCGACACGAATGAGGTCGGGTCGAAATCACGCACTTCGCCAACAATGCGCGTGTTGTACAGGGCGGCATCGAAACTGGTGATCGGACCGATGCCGGAGCGGCCGTTGCTGATGCTGTCCCAGGCCTGCGCGATGGTGTTGCCCACCGGCGACACGATGCCCATGCCGGTGACGACGACGCGACGCTTCTGACTCATGGCTTGCTCCGCTGTGTTCAAGACCGATTGGTTCAAGACCGATTTAGTCAACCACCAAAACGCAAACTGCGCCACGCGGGCGCAGTTTGGCTGAACTAGACGATTCGGCTCGGGAACACGATCAGGGTTTGACGTGCGCCTTGATGTAATCGATGGCCATCTGCACGCTGGTGATCTTCTCGGCGTCTTCGTCCGGAATCTCGCACTCGAATTCTTCTTCCAGTGCCATCACCAGCTCGACCGTGTCGAGCGAGTCGGCACCGAGATCATCGACGAACGACGCGTTCGTGGTGACTTCGTCTTCTTTGACGCCGAGTTGTTCGACGACGATTTTCTTGACGCGTTCTTCGATGGTGCTCATTGGCTTCAAAACCTCCGGGAAAGAAAAACCCCGGACGGTTGGCCGAGGTGAAAGCGGCGCGAATTGTAGAGCAAAGAATCAGCTTTGGCTCAAACGGGTGTTGGGGAAACGAAGACCACTATCCCTGCGGCGACTCGACGCTCAAGCCCGGTATGCCGCTAAAGTCCCGGACATTGCTGGTGATTACCGTGTGGCCATGGGCAATGGCGGTGGCTGCAATCAGCAGATCGTGGGCATTTCCCTTGCTCGCGGAGCGCAATCCGAGGAAATAGGCGTGCAGTTGCGCATGGATGCGCGCCACGCCCACGTCGAAATCAAGCACCGGAATGCGCGCGATGATGCTCTCCGCAAACGATTGCCGAAGCACGCGGATTCGCAATTCCTTGGCAAGGTGAACACCGACGAGCAGCTCTGAAACCGTGATTGCTGCCATGAACACTTCGCGATGGCGCGGATTCGAAGCGAACCGGGAAAGATCGATGCGGTCGTTCTGCGCATCAATGAAAATGTTCGTGTCGATCACGAGCCCCACGACGACTCCGGCAACTTGGCGCTACGGCGTACGCGCCTGAGGTCGGCGCTGAAGTTCTTGTCGACTTTACCCATACCCGATAGTTGTGCCAGCAACTCCTGCAGCGCCGGCAAAGAGCAACCTGGTTGCGGCGGCGGCACCAATTCGGCAACCGTCTGCACACCCTTGGTGATTGCAATGTTTCGCCGTTCAAGGCGTACGCGGTCTATCACCGTCGACAGGTTGCGCACCAGATCCGTGGTCGAAATGCTGTTGCCATGTGGTGCCGCCATTTTCGAACTCCTCGCCACTTCGTGGAAGAATACACAAAATATGTTTTTTGTGTATTTTTCGCGATGCAATGAGCCTGTTATCCGTTGCGCCGGCGTTCAGGCCATGTGCATGCCGCCATTCACATGCAAGGTCTCACCGGTGATGTAGGCGGCTTGCTTTGAAGCGAGGAACAGCACGGCGTGGGCGATGTCGCCCGGGCTACCGAAACGGCCCAGCGCGATGGCATCGCGCATGCCCTGCTTGTTCGCTTCCGGCAGGTCCTTGGTCATGTCGGTCTCGATGAACCCCGGCGCCACGACATTGACGGTGATGCCGCGGCTGCCGATTTCCTTGGCCAGCGACTTCGAGAAACCGATGATGCCGGCCTTGGCGGCGGCATAGTTGGTCTGTCCGGCCTGACCGGTCACACCGACCACCGAGGCGATCGAGATGATGCGGCCCTTGCGGGCTTTCATCATGCCGCGCATCGCCGCCTTCGAGGTGCGGAAGATCGACGACAGATTGGTATTGAGGATCGTGTCCCAGTCTTCGTCCTTCATGCGCATCAGCAAGCCATCGCGAGTGATGCCGGCATTATTGACGAGGATCGAGATCGCGCCGAACTCCTTGCCGATCGCATCGATCAAGGCATCGACCGAAACGCTATCGGCCACATCGAGCACGCGCCCGACACCGCCGCTCGCTGCCATGCGTGCACTGATGGCGGCCGCGCCGGATTCGCTGGTCGCGGTCCCGATGACTTTCGCGCCGGCCTTGGCGAGTGCGTCGGCGATAGCGGCACCGATGCCGCGACTGGCGCCAGTGACGAGGGCGATTTCACCACCGAGATCGATCTTCATATCTTTACTCCGGTCATTGCCAGTCGCTGCGCGCAGCGTCGAGGTCAGTCGCCAAAGCGCGACCATCAAGAGACTTGTCGATGCGTTTGACCAAGCCGGTCAACACTTTGCCTGGCCCACATTCGCCGATACGGGTAACACCACGTGCGGCGAGCGCATGCACGCATTCGGTCCAGCGCACCGGTAGATGCAGTTGTCGCACGAGTGCATCCTGGATGGACGCGATCGAATCTTGCGCCACCGCGTCTGCATTCTGCATCACCGGTCGATCCGGCAGCGACCAGTTCAGGGTCTGCATTTTCGCCCGCAAGGCAGCCGTCGCCGGTTGCATCAAAGCGCTGTGCGAAGGCACCGAGACCGCGAGTTTCACCACCTTGTTCACGCCACGCTCGGCCAACAGGGCGATGGCGCGATCGACGGCTTCGGCATGCCCGGCAATGACGGTCTGGCCGGGACTGTTGAAATTCGCCGGCGCGACGATCTGGCCAAGCGCTGCGTCGTTGCAGGCTTGCGCGATCACGGCATCATCCGCCATCAGGATCGCGGCCATGGCACCGACACCCTTGGGCACGGCGTCCTGCATCAATCGCCCGCGTTCGCGCACCAGCGCCGCGCCGTCCGCCAGCGACAACGCACCGGCCGCCACCAGCGCTGCGTATTCACCGAGACTGTGTCCGGCAAAAGCTGCAGGCTGGGCGCCACCACGGTCACACCACACCCGCCATACCGCCACACCCGCGGCTAGCAAGGCGGGTTGCGTCACTTCGGTGCCGTTGAGTTCGGCTTCGGGACCCTGCTGGCTCAGCGACCACAGATCAAGGCCGCAACCGGCGCCGGCCTCGTCGAACGCAGCGCGCACGAGCGGCGTGGTCGCAGCCAGATCCGTGAGCATGCCAACCGACTGCGAGCCCTGACCTGGAAATACGAAAGCGAGATTGTTGAGCATCGAATTCCCTCAAATTCGTTGATGCGAGAGATTTTGTCTCCTCTCTCCTCAACACTTCATGCACTAGAACCGAACCAGCGCCGAGCCCCAGGTGAAGCCGCCACCAAACGCTTCCATCAGCACCAGCTGGCCCGGCTTGATCTTGCCACTGCGCACGGCGTGATCGA
>JAYUXS010000113.1:0-2016 GCA_043752845.1 Lysobacterales bacterium
CGCTCATCGCGATCAGCGGGATACCCTGACGCTTGATCAGCGGCAAGACCGCCAGCAGTTCGTCGGTTTCGCCGGAATTGCTGAGCGCGAGCACCACGTCCTTGTCGGTGATCATGCCGAGATCGCCATGGCTGGCCTCGGCCGGATGCACGAAGAACGCCGGCGAACCGGTGCTGGCGAACGTGGCGGCGATCTTGTTTGCGATATGCCCGCTCTTGCCCATGCCGGAGACGACGATGCGCCCGCTGCAATCGAGCAGCAGGGCACAGGCACGGAAGAAATTGGCGTCGATGCGGGCCGACAATCCGGCGATGGCATCGGCTTCGATGTCGATGACGCGGCGGGCACTGGCGGACAGTCGGTCGGGGTCGAGCATCGGATGGGACAGTGCCGGCGGTACCGGCTTGAGTTGGGCGTTCATGGACTTCCCGGGCACTTGGGTTGCGGTCGTACTCGTTCCACCGGGTGGAATCGGCTAGACTTTGCGGCCCCTATCCTAGCCGAAAGATTCCAGCCGCAAGCCGCTCGCAGCGTGGACACGCCGCGTTGCGCCCGCGAATCGGCACTGACTAGCCATGGACGCCAATCGAATCCGTGATCTGATCCAAACCGGTTTGCCCGACGCCGAAATCAGCGTGCAGGGCGACGACGGCGTGCATTTCGAAGCGCGCGTGGTGACTGCGGCCTTCGCCGGCAAACTGCCGTTGGCGCGACATCGCATGGTCTACGCGACGCTCGGTGATCTGATGGGCGGCGCGATCCATGCGCTCGCACTGAAGACATTGACACCCGACGAAGCCGCGCGCGCCTGACCCGAATCCATCGCGTGCTGCCCACCGGCCGCCGCAAAACTTTCAAGGAACAACAATGGCCAAGATCGTCATCAGCGGTGGTGAACCGCTCAACGGTGAAGTGTGGATTTCCGGCGCGAAGAACGCCGTGCTGCCGATCCTTGCGTCCACCCTGCTCGCAGACGAAACCGTCAGCATCGGCAATGTGCCGCATCTGCATGACGTGACCACGACGATGGAATTGCTCGGCCAGATGGGCGTGCAGTTCATCATCGACGAACGCATGAAGATCCACGTCGATCCGCGCAATACCAACAACTTCCACGCGCCCTATGACCTGGTGAAGACGATGCGCGCATCGATCCTGGTGCTCGGCCCGCTGGTCGCGCGTTACGGCGAAGCGCACGTGTCCCTGCCCGGCGGTTGCGCGATCGGTTCGCGTCCGGTCGACCAGCACATCCGCGGTCTCGAAGCGCTTGGTGCCGAGGTGATCGTCGAAAACGGCTACATCCACGCCCGTGCAAAGCGGCTGAAGGGTGCGCGCATCGTGATGGATCTGGTCACCGTCACCGGTACCGAGAACATCATGATGGCGGCGGCGCTGGCGAGCGGCACCACGATCATCGAGAACGCGGCGCAGGAACCAGAGGTCGTTGACTTGGCAAATTGCCTCAACGCGATGGGTGCGCAGGTTTCCGGCGCTGGCACCAACACCATCACCATCGAAGGCGTTGAACGCATGCACGGCACGCACTATGACGTGTTGCCTGATCGCATCGAGACTGGCACTTTTCTGGTGGCTGGAGCCATCACCAGCGGTCGCGTGCTGTTGAAGAGAACGCGCCCGAACACGCTTGATGCCGTGCTCGCGAAGCTCGAACAGGCCGGTGCGCACATCAACACCACCGAAGACACGATCGAACTCGACATGCGCGGCAATCGTCCGAAAGCGGTGACGCTGACGACCGCGCCGTATCCGGCCTTCCCGACCGACATGCAGGCACAGTTCGTGGCGCTGAACACCGTCGCCGAGGGCGTCGGCGTCGTCACCGAAACCGTGTTCGAAAACCGCTTCATGCACGTCCAGGAATTGCAGCGTCTCGGTGCCGACATCCGCGTTGAAGGCAACACCGCGATCATCCGCGGCGTCAGCCAGATTACCGGCGCCCCGATCATGGCCACCGACCTGCGCGCAAGCGCCTGCCTGGTGCTCGCCGGTCTGGTC
>JAYUXS010000114.1:0-2015 GCA_043752845.1 Lysobacterales bacterium
CGGCGAAATGCCCGCGATCGTCGGGGTGCACGAAGCGATTCTGCATGTCGTCGAGATCGACCGGTTGCTTGCCCGGTAATGCCTCGTCACGGGTGCCGACGAGGCGCGCGCCACTCGCGAGGTCGTACTCGAACAGGTTCAGCTGAACCGCATCCATCACGATTTCCAGATGACGCAGTGCCTCGGAGCGCTGCGCTTCGGCGCGTTTTTGATGGGTGGTGTCGAAATGGCAGATGATCGCGCCGCCTTCGCCGCCTAGGCGCACGATCGCGAGCAGGAAATGGCGCATTTCGCCGTCCGGGTTGGCGCTACTGTATTCGCATTCGAAGCGCAGACGATCACCACGCAACACCGAATCCAGACCGGCGCGCACGTCACCACCGAAGTTGTCGCCGGCAGCGTGTGCGCGGTCACAGCGTTCACGATAATTCCAGCCGACAGCAGGCTCGGCAACCAGGCCCTCGTGCGCACGCCAGGCGCGATTGCCCATCAGGATCACACCGCGCGTATCGACGACGCAGACCTGCGCCGGCAGCGCATCGATCATCGCCAGCTGCGCGTCGGCACGCGCCTCGCTTTGCGCCACACGCAATTCCGTATTCAACAGCGCATTCACTTTCGCGCACAGCCAGCGCGCATGCAGCGGCTGGCGCATCATGTCCCAATGCCCAGCTGGCGGTGCAGCAAGCAGGTGATCGACGGCATCAGGATCATTGGCGATGAACAGCACCGGCGCTTCAGCGACCGTCGGCAACCGACGCAACTTCGCGACCACCAACTGCCAGCCCTCGCCCACGTCGAGATCGATCAGCACCAGTCGCACCGCCCACACCGACAATGAGGCCATCGCCTCGGCGCTGCTGCGCGCATGCTCAAGCCGCACGCTCAGCGACATGACGGCGTTGGCGACGCAGTCATGAAACGCAGGCGCTGCACTCAGAATGAGGCAGACGGGCCGTGCACCATTGCTCATTACGCCAGATCCTCGGGTCGAGGCTGAATTATGCGGCGTGTGCGACCGCATCAGATTGCAAATGATTGCGGCAACTGTGCACACTCGCGGGCCCGGCCTTGGCCCACGATCGTGTCAGATCGCATCACGGAGCTTCCCATGAGCATTCCCGAGCTTTTTCGCGCCTACCGCGTGCACAGTCAAGACAAATCCGCACGCGGTCGCGTCGAGACCATCGGCATCGACGCGCTCGCGCCGGGCGAACTGGTGGTCAAGACTGCCTACTCGAGCGTCAACTACAAAGATGCGCTGGCGGGCACCGGCGCGGGCAAGATCTTGCGCAGCTATCCGCTGGTCGGTGGCATCGATGTCGCCGGTCATGTCGTGCAGTCGTCCGACGCCAGGTTCAAGGAAGGTGACGCCGTGCTCGTCACCGGCTGCGGCTTGTCGGAAACGCGCGATGGCGGCTTTGGCGAGTACGCACGTATCGAAGCGCGCTGGGCGATGCCTTTGCCCCACGGCTTGAGCCTGCGCGAAGCGATGATCCTCGGCACCGCAGGCTTCACCGCAGCCCTTTCGCTGTATCGCATGGAGGCCAATGGCCAGACACCGGATATGGGTCCGGTCGTGGTGACCGGCGCCACCGGTGGTGTCGGCATGCTGGCGATCGATCTGCTGACGACGGCTGGCTACGAGGCCCATGCGATCACCGGAAAAGTCGACCAGTTCGATGCGCTGATCGCGCTCGGCGCCCGTCAGTGCGTGGCCCGCGGCGAACTCAGCTTCGGCGTGCGTCCGATCGAAACTGCGCATTGGGCAGGCGCGATCGACAACGTCGGCGGCGACATGCTCGCTGGACTGACCCGCGTCATCCATCCCTACGGCAACATCGCCAGCTGCGGCATGGCCGGCGGTGCCGACCTGCACACGACCGTGATGCCCTTCATCATCCGCGGCGTCAGCATCCTCGGTATCGCTTCGGCAGGCACGCCGTACAACATTCGCCGCGTCATTTGGGAGCGATTGGCGAGCATGTGGAAGCCGCAACACTTGGATACGATCT
>JAYUXS010000115.1:0-11139 GCA_043752845.1 Lysobacterales bacterium
GCGAGCGCGCGGTCGAGGCGATCATGCACGCGGCCAACACCAACAAGATCGGCGACGGCAAGATTTTCGTCTACCAACTCGATCGCGTCGTGCGCATTCGCACCGGCGAACTTGATGGTGATGCGCTGTGACCCTGTTCGGGGGCAAGGCGTCCGCAGCGGATGCCGATGCCATCCCCGCACGCACGACGCCGACCTGGGAAATGGAACTGCTGCTGTCCGGCGCGACCGTGTTCGGTCTGCTGCAGCTACCGACAACGCTGACCGAGATGGCAGAGCCGGTGATTGCGCGGCTGGGTGCCGACCTCGTGCAGCTCGCGGCCATGCTTCTCGCCTATGTACTGATGGCGCTGTACGCGCTGATCGGCACTTTCGTGCTGCATTTGACCGTGCGCGGCTTATGGATCGCGGTGGTCGGCATGCGCTCGATGTTTCCGGAGGGCCCGGACTTCGAGCGACTGACGTCTGGCCCGCTCGCGCGCGAAGCGATGCGCAGCAGTCTGCCCAGCCTCGATCAGATCGCCGAGCGCCTCGACAATCGCGCGACGACGGTGTTCGCGCTTGGCGCCATCACCGTCATCGGACTGCTCATGCCGATATTGCTGGTGTTGCCGGCATTGCTGATCGGGCTCATCGGCTATCCGCAGTGGATATGGCCGACGATGTTTGCGCTCGCGTTCATGCTTGCTGGCCCCGCATTTGTTGCTTATGGCATCGACCAGATCTGGGGTCGACGGCTGCGACCCAATGGGCGTCTTGCACGCCTGTTGAGCACGATCATGCGTGCGTATCAGCGCTTGCAACCACCCGCAGTTGCCGTGCTGCTGACAACGCTGAACACCCGCATCGGCACCGGCAAGACCATGACGATGTATCTGGGCGCATTGCTCGTGATCTCGGTCGCCGTGATCGTGTCGATCAGCTGGCGCCGAAATGGTGTGCCGACAGGGGCCGAATTGCTCATGCCAAGACCGTCTGCGACCGGACTGGCAATGCTTCCTGAGCACTACGACGACCAGCGTCGCAATGCCGACCGCGTGCGGCTTGTGCCTTATCTGGACTCAGCGGTGCTGGCAGGCGACTGGTTGCGTCTGGTGGTGCCGCACGACGACGGTCGGGTTGGCGATGTGGTGCGCCGAGTCTGTCCACCGAACACCGCATCCCAGGTTGAGGAGTCTGCCGCTGCGACACGGCGCGAGGACGCTGCCGATGACGAGATCGCGCTACTCGACTGTTACGCCGCGCTGCTGGCCGTGCGCGTCGACGGACAGCGCCTGCAGTTGCGGCCGGACTTCTACGTTGCCGCGGAATCACGCATCCGCGGCGTCGCGTTCATGATCGACGCCCGCAGCTTGAACCGAGGTCGGCACGTCATCAGCATCGCGCAGTGGCCGTCGCGCCGGAATCGGGACGACGGCGCGAAGCCGGCGTCCTGGCGCATTCCGTTCTGGAAGTAATGCTTCCTTGGAGCAACTTACTCGCCGAGGAAATCGCCGAGAAAGTTCGGCATGGCAAGCGCGCCCTTGTGGGTGTCGGCGTTGTAGTACTTGGTGGCGAATTGCTTGGTCTGCGCGCCGCGTTCGCGGAACGTGTCCAGATCCAGATGCTTGCGCGCCATGGTCGCGCTCCACCAGCCAGTCGGGTAGCAGGGCTGCGGGAACGGCAAGGTGCGCACATGCGCGAAGCCAGCGGTCTTCATCGCCTCGCGCATCGCCTTGGTCAGCTCCATGTGCACCAGCGGCGATTCGCTCTGCTGCACCAGAATGCCACCCGGACGCAGCGCCTTCAGGCAGCTCTGATAGAACGCCTTGTTGAACAGACCTTCCGCCGGGCCGATCGGGTCAGTCGAGTCGACGATGACGACATCAACTGATTCGGCATCGAGACCGCGCATGTAGGCGATGCCGTCGTCGAACATCAGGGTTGCGCGCGGATCGTTGTTCGAGTCACACAACTCGGGGAAATGGATTTCGGCGAGACGCGTGACGCGTTCGTCGATATCGCACTGCACGACCGATTCGACTTCGCGATGCTTGAGCACTTCGCGCAGCGTGCCGCAGTCGCCGCCGCCGATGATGACGACGCGCTTCGGGCTCGGATGGGTGAACAGCACCGGGTGCGCGATCATCTCGTGATAGAGGAAGTTGTCACGCGTGGTCAGCATCACGCAGCCGTCGATCACCATCAGGTTGCCCCAGTCGGTGGTCTCGTAGATCTCGATTTTCTGGAACGGCGTTTGCTCTTCCGCAAGTTTGCGCGTGATGCGAAACGAGATGGCTGAACCGGATTTTTCGTGCGGTTCCGAAAACCAGGTCGAATCGAGACTCATGGCAACTCCGTTACGGGCAGGACAAAGGGGGCGGGATTGTAGCCGGAAGACCCGCGCGTGCACGTCACGATCGCGACCCGCATTCAGGCTAAGGCTTCAGCGCTTCGACGACCGGCAATTCGATGCGGCTGGCCGCGCCTGGCGCGTGCCCGATGCGCTGCGTCGCCTTGCGGTAGTCGCCAGGCTGGGCAAAGAAGATGTTCGGCACGAAGGATTGCGGATTGCGGTCGTAGAGCGGGAACCAGCTCGACTGGATCTGCACCATCAGCCGATGTCCTTTGCCGAAGACGTGGTTCGCGTTCGGTAACGGGATGCGATACGGCAGCATTGCATTTGCTTCGATCGCCTTCGGGTGTTCGTAACTCTCGCGATAGCGCCCGCGGAAGATGTCCGCCGAGATCATCAACTGATAACCGCCGAGTTCCGGCTGGCGCGGCACTTCGTCCGGATAGACATCAATCAGTTTGACTACCCAGTCGCTGTCACTGCCGCTGGTCGCGGCGAACAACTGCGCAATTGGCTCACCGGCAATTTTCAGCGGTTCGGCCAATGGCTCGCTGACAAAGGTCAAGACGTCGGTGCGGCTCGATGCGTCGCGTTGATCTTCGACCAGCCAATTCGGCCAGTAGTCGTCGTCGCCATAGTTGACCGCTTGCACCGGTCGGCGCGTGAACGGGATGGGTTTTGCCGGATCGGATACATAGTCGCTTTCCGGGGCGTCGTCTGCTGCAGGCGCCGTGAACGACAGTGCGGCATCGGCGCGCAAGTACAGCGACTGCGTGCGCGTCGCGCATCCCGAATTACAGCCGGACGGCCAGGCCGACAAACTCTGCCAACGATTGGTCCCGGTTTCGAACGCGACGACCGGCGCGGTGTCGTGTTTCGGGGCATCGTCGCGCAGGAAATGATCGAGGAACGGCCGCAGCACATCGCGGCGGAATTGCAGTGCGGTGTTGGCGTCGAACTGGATCGGGCCGAGGCTGCTGGCTTCATCGATCTGTTGGCCGTGATTCCATGGCCCCAAGACCAGATAGACCTGATCATTTTTGGTGTCTTTCGCCTCCAGCGCGCGATACACCGCCGGCGCGCCATAGATGTCCTCCTGATCCCAGAGTCCGTGCACGATCATGGTGGGCACTTTCAGCGGCTGCGCGGCGAGCAGCTTGTCCATCGCCTGCTGCTGCCAGAACGCGTCGTAGGCCGGATGCGCGACGATCTTGTTCCAGAAGCCGGACTGCTCCAACGCGCGCTGCTTGCCGAGTTCACCGGCGGAGCCGGCTTTCAGGAATTCCTCGTACTGGTCGTGATGACTGAACCACCATGAGGCGTCGTTGTCGCGCGTCACCACCTGTTCCAGCAGATAGCCCATGTTGATTTGCCGGAACGCGCCGTGATGGAACCAGTCGTCGCCGATCCAGCCGTCGACCATCGGATTCATCGGTACCGACACCTTCAGCGCCGGATGTGGATCGACGAGCGCAGTCAGCGCCAGATAGCCGTCGTAGGAAATGCCGATGATGCCGACGCGGCCATTGCTCTCGGGCACGTGCTTTACCAGCCAGTCGATCGTGTCAAACGTGTCGGTGGCGTGGTCGACCGGCGTCGAGTTGAGCGGACCGCGGAACGGCCGGTTCGTCACGTAGTCGCCTTCCGAGCCATACTTGCCGCGTACGTCCTGAATGACACGGATGTAACCGGCCTCGCTGATCACGTCGGCGATGTTGTCGTAACCCTGCAGCACACTGGCGATGCGCGGGCTTTGCGCGTTCGACGTGAGGCCGTCGGCGTCGTACGGCGTGCGCGTCAGCAGCATCGGCGCCCGCTCGGCGCCTTTCGGCATCAGGATCACGGTGTGCAGCTTCACCCCGTCGCGCATCGGGATCTCGACTTCGCGGCGCTCGTGGTCGAAGCCCGTGGTCGATGGCTTGAATTCGGCCGGGGTTTCGCTCGGGAAATTCGGATACTTCGGTTTGGCCGGTTTGTCGGCGGCCGTTGTTGCGCACGCTGCGAAAAGCAACAGCGTCGGCAGCGCGAGACGGGTTGGCAACTGATAAATCGGCATGGCTGACCCTCGGATTTGGCGACTGACTATAAACAAATATTGCTATCATGAACATACAGTTAAATGTAATGAATGGTCGATACGCGATTTGCACTTACAATCGCGAACGAACGCTTTACAGTGAGTCAATACGGATCGACCAGTCATGGCACGCATCACACTTCCACACTTCGATATCGAGCAAGCGCTACTGAATCAACTCGTCGAACATCCGCGGGATCTGGTGCGCGTCATCTGCGCGCAGTTTGGCATCACGCGGCCCACGGTTTTGGCGCGAATCAAGCACCTGATTGGTGACGGCTACATGAAACGCGGCGGCAGCGGCACGCGCCCAACTTATGCATTGGGCGAGTCGCGTCGCTGCCGCGTCCGACTGCCATTACCGAGTCTTGCCGAGGACGATGTCTGGTCCCGATACATCGTGCCATTGCTGCCCAACGTGCCGGCCAACGTGCGCGCTTTGTGCCACCACGGCGCGACCGAGATGATCAACAACGCGATCGATCATTCGGCCGGCACAGAACTGACGCTGATCGTCGATCGATCACGGCGCCAGATCGCGATCGTCATCGACGACGACGGGATCGGCATCTTCAGAAAAATTGCGCGCCACTTGCAGTTGCCGGACGAGCGACTGGCACTGCTGGAACTCGCGAAAGGGAAGTTCACCAGCGACCCGAAAAACCACTCCGGCGAAGGCGTGTTCTTTTCCTCGCGCATGTTCGATCGCTTCCAGATTCATTCGAACGAACTGGTCTTCGATCACGACGCCAATCTTCCGCTGGATCTGCTGGATGAAGCCGGCATCGATCGTGCCGGCACCACGGTCACGATGGTGGTTGCGCTCGATTCGTCACGAACCACCCAGGAAATCTATGCGAAGTATTCGAGCGGCCCAGAGGAGTTCACCTTCGCGCGCACCGTCGTCCCGGTCAGACTGGCACGCATCGGAGAGGACGAACTGGTGTCGCGCTCGCAAGCCAAACGGCTGCTGGAGCGTGTTGATTGCTTCACCATGGTGGAGTTCGATTTCTCCGGCATCAGCAGCATCGGCCAGGCCTTCGCCGACGAAGTGTTCCGGGTGTTTGCGATCGCGCATCCCGGTGTTGAGCTGATCGCAAGTCACGCAGCAACCGAAGTGCGGCAGATGGTGCGGCGCGCCGAGGTCGCGCGCGACCGGCAACGCCTCGATGGCGATTCGTTTTCATGACGATCAACTGCCCCTGCGGATCTCCCGATTACGCGCGCTGCTGCGGTCGCTTTCACGCCGGCGCGATTGCGGACAGCGCCGAACAATTGATGCGCTCGCGCTACAGCGCCTATGTGCTCGGACTTGAGGATTACCTGAGCACAACCTGGCATGCGGATACGCGACCTGCGGTGATCGATCTCGGCAGCGCCGAATACAGCGCCACGAACTGGCTGGGCCTCGATGTGAAGCGACACGTCTCCGACGGCGATCAGGCGGTCGTCGAATTCGTCGCACGCTATCGCATTGGCGGCGGCTCGGCGCAGCGGCTGCACGAGATCAGCCGCTTCGCGCGCATCGACGGCCGTTGGTATTACATCGACGGCGAGTTTCCGGCCCGGTCTTGATGCAGTTCCAGCAGCTCACGTGCGACAAGATCCAGCAGATCGGTACGGGCGGTCAGGTAGGTCACGGAATGCCGCTGCTGGCGGGCGGCTATCGTGTACACATGATTCGGGTTCAACAGCGCATGCTCGAGCAGGCGGCGCTGCCATTGCCGCTTCGATCAGCGAGTGAGTACTGGCGAGACAAATAGGGCTGGCCCGTGGCTCATGCTGCCTGCGCCGTTTCAATGACCGTCGGATTGCGGAACTGCGCGAGCAGTTCCGCTTCACGCGCCTTCGCCTTCGCGAGATGCGCTTCCTTGACATGACCGAAGCCGCGGATGTGTTCCGGCACTTCGGCGATGGCGATCGCGGTGGCGTGATTGCCGGCGTCGAGTTTGCCGACCAACTCGTCGACGGTGCGGAAGTAGTCCTCAATCAACTGGCGTTCCATCTTGCGCTCGGCGGTGTAGCCGAAGACGTCGAAGGCGCCGCCGCGCAGTCCCTTGAATTTCGTCAGCAATTTGAACGCGGTGAAGATCCACGGCCCGTATTCGGACTTGACCAGATGGCCGTCGGCGTCCTTCTTCGAGAACAGCGGTGGCGCCAGGTTGAAGTGGATCTTGTAGTCGCCGTCGAAGGTATCCCGGATGCGCGCGGCGAAATCGCCGGTGGTGTACAGGCGCGCGACTTCGTACTCGTCCTTGTAGGCCATCAGCTTGAAGGCATAGCGCGCGACCGCTTCGGACAACTTCGTCGCACCACCGAGTTCACCGGCTTCGGTGAAGCGCACCTTGTCGACCAGTGCCTTGTAGCGTTCGGCATAGGCCGCGTTCTGGTATTCGGTCAGGAATTTCACGCGCAGCGCGACGCTTTCATCCAGCGTCTGCGCGATGGGGCCGAAGCCTTCGAACGCGCTCGATGTCGCCAGATGTTCATCGGCATCGGTGGCCGCCTGCGAGGCACCGACGAAATCGATCAGGGGTGTTGCGGTGCGCAAGGCGGCCGCTCTCTTGACCGTGGCGAGATCGTGCGCGGCCATGCGGCCCCAGTCGAACGCGCGCTTGTTCATTTCGATGGCGGCACCGTTCAACTCCACGGCACGCATCAATGCGAACAGCGACACCGGCACGTAGCCCTTCTGCCAGGCATAGCCGAGCATGAAGGTATTGGTCGCGATCGAGTCACCGAGCAGCGCGGTCGCGATCTCGGTGGCATCGATCACGTCCGGCAATTCATCGCCCATCGCGTTGTGCACTGCATCGACAATTTGCAATTTCGGGAACTGCATGTCCGGATTGCGCGTGAACGTGCCCGGCATCGCCTCATAGCCGTTCAATACCGAGTGCGTGCGGCCGGAACGGATCTTCGACATCGACCAGTAGTCATTGACCACGACCATGTCGCAACCGAGCACCAGATCGGCCTCACCGGCCGCGATGCGCACAGCGTGGATGTCGGAAGGCTGACGCGCGACGCGGACATGCGTCGTGACCGCGCCACCCTTCTGCGCGAGGCCGGTCTGGTCGAGCACCGACGTGCCTTTGCCTTCGAGATGCGCGGCCATGCCGATCAACGCGCCGATGGTGACGACGCCGGTGCCGCCGATACCGGTGACCAGGATGTTCCAGGGCTGGTCAAGGTTGCTGAGGAAGCTCGGCATCGGCACGTTCGACAGGTCCATGCTCGCGCCTGAACCCTTTTTCTTTCTAAGACCACCGCCCTGTACGGTCACGAAGCTCGGGCAGAAGCCCTTCACACAGGAAAAGTCCTTGTTGCAATTGCTCTGGTCGATTTCTCGCTTGCGACCGAATTCAGTTTCCAGCGGCAACACCGACACGCAGTTGGACTTCACGCTGCAATCACCGCAGCCTTCGCACACGGCCGGATTGATGAAGGCGCGCTTGGTCGGATCGACCGCCTTGCCGCGCTTGCGCCGACGTCGCAACTCGGCCGCGCAGGTCTGGTCGAAGATGATCACGGTGCAACCGGGTTCTTCGCGAAGGCGCTTCTGCACCGCATCGAGTTCGTCGCGGTGCAGAAATTCGACGCCTTCCGGGAAGATCTCGGGGCGCGACCATTTCTCGATGTTGTCGCTCAAGACAACAATCGTCTTCACGCCCTCCGAGCGCACCTGATGCGCGATGTCCGGCACCGTCAGCGTGCCGTCGACCGGCTGACCGCCGGTCATCGCGACCGCATCGTTATAGAGGATCTTGTAAGTGATGTTGACCTTGGCTGCGATCGCCTGGCGGATCGCGAGTGAGCCGGAATGGAAGTAGGTGCCGTCACCGAGGTTCTGGAACACGTGCTTCTCGTCGGTGAACGGCGCCTGGCCGCACCAGGTCGTGCCTTCGCCGCCCATTTGCGTGAAGGTATCGGTGCGCCGGTCCATCCACGTCACCATGTAATGGCAGCCGATGCCGCCAAGCGCGCGCGAGCCTTCCGGCACCACGGTCGAGGAATTGTGCGGGCAACCCGAGCAGTAATGCGCGGCACGCGGGAAATTCGCACGCGGCGCGGCGAGTTCCTTTTCCTTCTCGGCGATCCACTTCAGACGTGATTCGATCGCCTCGTTGGTGAAGAATTTCGACAGACGTTTGGCGATGACACGGGCAATGCGCGCGGGCGTCAGCTCGTTCGTGCTCGGCAGGATCCAGTCGCCGCTTTCATCGTACTTGCCGACCATGCTCGGGCGCGTCGCCTGGTCCCAGTTGTACATCGCTTCCTTCATCTGCGACTCGATGAAACTGCGCTTTTCCTCGACCACAAGGATGTCCTCGAGGCCACGCGCGAAGTTGCGGATGCCCACGGGCTCAAGCGGCCAGGTCATGCCGACCTTGTAGACGCGGATGCCGATGTCGGCGGCCATGCGGAAGTCGATGCCGAGATATTCGAGTGCCTGCAGCACATCGAGATAGCTCTTGCCGGTGGTGACGATGCCGAAGCGCGCGCGCGGCGAGTCGATGATGGTCTTGTCGATGCGGTTCGCGCGCCCGAAGGCTTCGGCGGCGGCAACAGCGTACTGGTGCAGACGCATTTCCTGATCCAGCGGCGGATCCGGCCAGCGGATGCTGAGCCCGGCCGGCGGCATCACGAAGTCGTCAGGCATGACGATCTCGAGCTGATGCGGATTGACGTTGACCGAGGCGGACGATTCGACGGTCTCGGCAATCGTCTTGAAGCCAACCCAGCGCCCGGTATAGCGCGACATGGCCCAGCCGATCAGGCCCATGTCGAGGATGTCCTGCACGCCGGCCGGGTTCAGCACCGGCATCAGCGCCGAAACGAATTCCAGTTCCGAGCCATGCGGCAGGGTCGATGACCGGCAGGCGTGGTCATCGGCCGCGAGCGCGAGCACGCCACCATGTTTCGAGGTACCGGCGGCATTGCCATGCTTGAACACGTCGCCGCTGCGATCGACGCCCGGGCCCTTGCCGTACCACATCGAAAACACGCCGTCGTACTTCGCGCCCGGGAACAGGTTGGTCTGCTGCGAACCCCAGACCATGGTCGCGCCGAGGTCTTCGTTCAGACCGGGCTGGAACTTCACCTTCTGCGATTCGAGGTGCTTCTTCGCTTTCCACAGCTCCAGGTCGAAGCCGCCGAGCGGCGAACCGCGATATCCGGAAATGAATCCAGCCGTGTTGAGACCCGCAGCGTGGTCGCGTAGCGCCTGCATGATCGGCAATCGCACCAGCGCCTGCACCCCCGACAGATAAATTCGCCCCTCGCGCCGCGTGTACTTGTCTTCCAGCGTGTAGGAACGGTCGAACTGCTCGGCGGGTACGGCCATGTCGAGTCTCGGGTCGGCAAATGGACGCGAAGTTTAGCAGCGCCCAGCGCAACAGCCGTTTGAACGTATCGTTGCTGTTCTGAACCGTCGTGGTCGGGTTACGCTCGGGTGACTGAAGCTGACAAGCAGGCAAGACGCCAATGCCACTTCACCGAAACCAACCGGATGCCGCGAAGTTCAACCCGACAGTGTCTTTGCCGTATCAACTTCGGTTGGACGATCCGGCGAGATACGCGGCCGGCATCTGCAGCGCACCCAGCAACGCCAGCAACGCCAGCAGAATGATGGTGCCGAACCAGCTGTGGGTGCTCCCCAGGCTGGCGGCCAGCACGCAATGCCAGACCGGCCCCAGATGAAACGTGCTGGCAATGACCGGGCCCATGGTCGGGTACGACTCGCCGGTCACGATGCGCCAGCCGGTGTACATGTCGCGCGCCAAGTCCACATGCACCGCCGCATAGGGGGCCGGCAGGATATAGACGAGCATCAAAGCGAGGACGATCAGCTGACGACCGCGTCGCGACATGAGTACGGCAACGAGTACCGGACGCAAGATACTGGTCGGAGTCGCCAGGACCGCGCAACGGGCGAGCCTGCGGCCACCGCACTGGGGTGCCGACCCGCGATTTGCGTCCGATTTCGAGTAGTGCCGCGCTCGCGATGATTGGCCACAAGCCCCGCTGCCGTTATCTTCATCCAAACGACAGCGGAGCAAGCCCATGCGCACCATCCTGATCGCGAGTCCTAAAGGCGGTTGTGGGAAGACGACCGTGGCGACGAATCTGGCGGCGTTTTATGCGACCGCGGGGAAGGAAACGGTCTTGATCGATTGCGACCGGCAGGGGTCGTCGTTGCATTGGGCGGAAAAGCGCGCGGCGCTCGCCGCACCGGTGCTCGGCATGCATGGGCGCATCGGGCCGAAGATCACGGCGAAGTTGCCGGATGGCACCAGGCGTTGCGTGATCGACAGTGCCGCCGGCATTCGCATCAGTGAGGTGGCCGACCTCATCGAAAGCGCGGATGCGCTGGTGATTCCGGTGATGCCTTCGATCATCGACCTCGAGGCTTCCGAAGCGTTCTTTGCCGAACTCGCGGCCTTGCCGGCGATCAAGAAGCGCAAGTTGCCGGTGGCGATCGTCGCGAACCGCACCAAGCCCTGGACCAATGCCACACAGATGGCGGTGGCACGACTCAAGGAAGCACCGTTCCCGGTGCTCGCCGAGCTGCGCGATTCGCAGGGTTATGTGCTGCTCGCCGGCATCGGCAAGAGCCTGTTCGACTATCACAGCGAACAGACGCGTTCGCATCAGGACGACTGGGCGCCGCTGCTGAAATGGCTGAAGAAGCTGGACTGAGACGCTTCAAATCGTCGGCTTGCGTG